>NZ_JBAVFI010000638.1:0-3984 GCF_049588175.1 Mesobacillus sp. | reverse complement strand
TTTCGGAGATGACGGTTCCTATACAACGATGTTCATGTATGTAGCTGATAAAAAAGCTGACTTGTCAAAAGGTACTCTTTATGCGGCTAAGTTTAACCAGACTGGAACAGAAAATGGTGGTTCTGGAGAGCTTGAATGGATTAAACTTGGACATTCATCTGATAAAGAAATCAAGAAGATCATTGACAGCGGCATTAAGTTCAGCGATATTTTCGAAACATCTGATGTACCAAAAGAAGGATTCAAAGCAATTAAACAATATTCGCATGGAAAGACAGAATACCTTAAATTGAAACCAGGAATGGAAAAGGCAGCAGCCTACCTTGAATCCCGTCGTTACGCAGCATTGCTTGGTGCGACATCTGAATTCAACAAAATGGAAGGTATAACGCTTAATGAAAAAGATAACAAAGTATATGTTGCGATAGCAGACCAAAGCAAGGGAATGGAAAAAGATACTGCTGGAAAGGATCCCGCAGACCATATCCAGTTACCAAAAATTAAATCGGGGGTAACATATCAATTAAACCTTGCTGGTGGTCAAACAGATAGCACGGGAAAGAGGATCGACAGCAAATATGCAGCTTCTTCCATGGAAGGATTATTAGTTGGCGAAGATATGTCCAAAGCAGATTCATATGGCAACACTGCAAATGTTGATATGATAGCCAACCCTGATAATTTAAGCTACTCTCCAGCCATGCGAACACTCTTTATCGGAGAAGATAGCAGCATGCATACAAACAACTTCGTTTGGTCCTATAATCTCGATACAAAAGAGTTGTCACGTGTTCTATCAGCACCAGCTGGCGCTGAATCTACAGGCCTGTTTGCAGCGGACAATCGCAATGGTTTTTCTTATATCATGAGCAACTTCCAGCACCCAGGAGATGAATTGGATACAAAATCCATAACAGCAGTAGACAAAGAGGAACTGAAAGCTGCCATGGAGAGAGAAATCGGCATCAATAAAACAGGTGGAATTGGTTACATTTCAGGTCTGCCTTCCTTCGCAGTGAAAGCTGACAAGAACCATAACCATGGAAAATAGATCAAGGCTTAGGCTTTAAAACTCAATATATAAGAAAAATCCCTGACAAGGATTGAAAAATTTCAGGTTTCTTGTCCAGGGATTTTTCTATTATTTTTTTTCATTTTTAAAAATAATGTAAAGTGGCAGATTGAACAACTGGCGCTTTTTATTGATTTCTGAAAGATTGGGGACGTACAATAGAGTTAATTATTTGGTTTAGTGTTGAATTATTCTTTTAAAAGGGGTGTCGCTATGAATGAGAATACAATTGGTATAGATGCTGGCGGTTCGCTCATTAAGATAGCTTTTGAAGAAAACAGCAGACTTCGTTTTAAAAAGTATCCTATTGAAGACATTGACTCTGCGCTTACATGGCTTAAAATGTTTGCTGCCAGTAATAGAATAGTTTTGACAGGTGGAAAAGCAGGGATGATAAAAGCAGATTTCTTTCCGGAGGCTGAAATTGTAAACGAATTCACCGCAGCCTGTGAAGGGGCAAAGTATTTGATGGAGCAAGAAAAAATGTCTTTACTTGAAAAAGTCCTGCTCGTCAATATCGGGACTGGGACTTCATGGTTCACGATGGATGGAAGTCAGTATAATCGGGTTCTTGGAAGTGGCATCGGTGGCGGTACATTTATGGGTTTGGGCGCGCTGCTTGGAAAAAACAGAGATTTTTCAGAGTTGGTCGAATTGGCGTCGAGGGGTTCAAGAGGGAATGTTGACCTCTTAGTAAAGGATATTTATCATCCAGAAGATCCTCCGATTCCAGGTGAACTTACTGCGAGCAATTTTGCTAAGGTTTCAGCCCCGAACGAATACTCTCCAGCAGATCATATGGCGTCAGTTATCAATATGATTTCAGAAACAATCACTTTATTAACTGTACAGACTGCAACCTTAAACTCTACGAAAAAAGTTGTTTACATAGGGAGCACCCTCTCTGGAAATAAGCTGCTTCAATCAAGTCTTGAATTGTATGCTAAAATGTCAGGCCTTGAAACAGTGTTCCTTCGAGATGGTGAGTACAGCGGGGCTTTAGGAGCAAAAATGTTCTAAAATCAGTTGCTTGAACAATTCCTGATTTAAAGTTAGAGTAATTTTATACATATATAAAGAAGGTGTCAGCATTTGAGCAAGAGGTATTTTACCATTGGAATGGCAGGACATATAGACCACGGGAAAACGTCGCTGACAAAAGCTTTGACGAATGTGGATACCGACCGTCTGAAAGAAGAAAAGGAACGGCAAATTTCGATTGAACTTGGGTTCGCGCCTTTATATGAGGATGACGAACTTCAAATATCCGTTGTAGATGTTCCAGGTCATGAAAGGTTTATTCGCCAAATGATTGCGGGAGTAGCCGGAATCGATCTAGTCGTTCTTGTAGTAGCTGCAGATGAAGGTGTCATGCCGCAAACAAGGGAACATCTCGATATACTTGGCTTTTTGGGGATCCGGACTGGGATTATCGCCATTACAAAAATAGATCGGGTAGAAGATGAATTCGTTGAACTGGTCAAGGATGATATTATAGGTGAGCTAGAAGGCACTGTATTTGAAAACGCTCCGTTTATGATGGTGGACAGTTTATCAAAAAAGGGAATTGAAGAGTTAAAGAAATTGATTATCGATACATTGAAGGAACAGGAAATGCGTGATGCGAAGGGCGCGTTCCGCCTTCCAATTGACCAGGTTTTTACCGTTAAGGGACAAGGTACGGTGGTCAGGGGCACTGTGTATGAAGGTACGGTTGAAGAGGGACAGCTTCTGAAAGTGCTGCCAGATGGCATTGAAGTTCGTGCCCGTCAGCTGCAGGTCCATCATAAGCCAGCAAAGATTGCATTTGCCGGGCAGCGTACGGCTATCAATCTTTCTGGTGTTTCCAAAGATGAACTGGAACGGGGAGAGGTCCTAGTTTCATCCGATCATTTTATTGTAACGAATACAATAGATGTGGCAATTCGCATTGTCGAAGATTTGGACCATCTTGTGAAGCAGCGGACGCCAATTAAATGCCATATTGGTACGGCTGAAGTAATGGGAAGGATTGTTTTCTTTGACAGGAATGAATTGAAGGAAGAGAACGGGGAAATTCTTTGTCAGCTCAGGCTGGAAGAAAAAATCGTGACTAAACGCGGAGACCGCTTTATCATCAGGCGTCCAAGTCCGCAGGAAACAATTGGAGGCGGATGGGTAATCGATCCGCGCGGAAATAAATATCGTTTCGGCCAGCAGACAATTGAAGAGCTGGAAAAGAAAAAAGCGGGTACGCCGATTGAAAGGATTAATGCAGCATTATATGAAGCCAAAAGTCTTTCAATAGCAGATTTGATTAGAAGGACAGCACTGGACGAAGAAACGTTAAACTTAAATCTTCAGGATGAGCAATTTGTCCAGATTTCAAGCAAGGAATACACTCTTAGCTCTCTAGTAGAACTAATCGAGGAGGATATCAAAGACAAGCTCGAAGAATATCATGAAGCAAATCCGATGCGCCCGGGACTAAATAAGGCAGAGCTTCTGCAGTCTCTGCAAAAACAGTTCTCTAAGTCGCTAATCGAATTCATTATAGAGTACGGGATTGGCCGAGGTGTTTTTTCGAGAAAGGAACAGTTCATTTCGTTATCAACCTTTGAACCGCATGTACCGAAAAGTTGGGAAAAACGGACTGAAAACCTGCTAAATGAACTAAAAAAAGATGGCTTAAAGGTTGCTTATCTTAATGATTATATTAAAAATGCAGGGATTCCAGATTCACTCGTTGTGGAATTAAAAAGATTTTTGGAGAATCAGGGGAAAATTGTTGTACTTGATGACCAATTTGTCTGGCATGGCGAGCACTTTTCAGAGGCAATGCAGAAGCTGAAAAGTCTCACGGGCACTGAATTTGAAGTATCTGAAGCTAAAGAGGCCGTTGAATTATCAAGAAAGTACATGATCCCATTCCT
>NZ_JBAVFI010000637.1:0-1838 GCF_049588175.1 Mesobacillus sp. | reverse complement strand
GTGGAGCCCGATGGTCCAATCGGATAATACGAGAACAATCATTAGAGTGAAATAAGGCCTCGTATAATCGCCTTTACCTAAATTTTATAGGGTATTTTAATCATTTCTAAAAAATTCACAGAAAAATTCAGTAAATTAATTGCATTTTAAAAACTCTGTTATATAATACATATTAGAGTTATTGATTCTGTACTATAACAAACTATTAAAATAGTACATTTCAATACAAATTACAAGAATAGAAGTGAGCTTCAAAAAACGAAATTTTGACACCGAAGACTTTTAAAACAAAAAACCATTCATTAGGAGGAACGGAAAATGACTCAAGATCGTGTTAAGCAATTGCAGGAAAGCTGGGAATTGGATAGCCGTTGGAATGGAGTGGAAAGAACGTATAGTGCTGAAGAGGTTATTAAGCTTCGCGGATCGGTTGATATTGAATATACACTGGCTCGTCGTGGCGCTGAGAAACTTTGGAAGCTTGTGAATGAAGAGGATTTTGTTAATGCTCTGGGTGCGTTGACTGGAAACCAGGCAGTGCAGCAGGTAAAAGCAGGCTTGAAGGCCATTTACCTCAGCGGCTGGCAGGTTGCGGCGGACGCGAACCTTTCCGGAAATATGTATCCAGACCAGAGCTTGTATCCAGCGAACAGTGTTCCTGCTGTTGTAAAGCGAATCAATCAGGCACTGCAAAGAGCTGACCAGATCACTCACTCTGAAGGTGACAATTCCATCGACTGGTTTGCCCCAATCGTGGCTGACGCTGAGGCGGGCTTTGGCGGACAGTTGAACGTGTTCGAGCTGATGAAGGGTATGATCGAAGCAGGCGCTGCAGGCGTTCACTTTGAAGACCAGCTTTCCTCCGAAAAGAAGTGCGGACATTTGGGTGGAAAGGTACTTTTGCCAACACAAACTGCGGTTCGCAATCTGATTGCAGCGCGCCTTGCGGCTGACGTCATGGGAACACCGACGCTGATTGTTGCTCGTACGGATGCGAATGCGGCGGACTTGATCACGAGCGATGTTGATCCATATGATGCACCATTCATTACTGGCGAAAGAACACCGGAAGGATTTTTCCGTACAAATGCTGGGCTTGACCAGGCAATTGCCCGCGGACTTGCGTACGCACCTTATGCAGACTTGGTTTGGTGTGAAACTTCTGAGCCGGACCTTGAGGAAGCTCGCCGCTTTGCTGAAGCAATTCATGCGAAGTATCCAGGAAAGCTGCTGGCGTACAATTGCTCGCCTTCATTTAATTGGAAAAAGAAGCTTGACGATGAAACGATTGCGAAGTTCCAGGTTGAGCTTGGCAAGATGGGCTACAAGTTCCAATTCGTTACACTTGCTGGCTTCCACGCCTTGAACCACGGCATGTTCGAACTAGCTCGCGGCTACAAAGACCGTGGTATGGCAGCTTACTCCGAATTGCAGCAAGCTGAGTTTGCCAGCGAGCAGCACGGATACACAGCAACAAGGCACCAGCGCGAGGTTGGAACAGGCTACTTCGACCAGGTATCGATGGTCATTTCAGGAGGAACTTCTTCCACTACTGCTCTAAAAGGCTCAACGGAGGAAGCTCAATTTACTGCTTCTTGATGACTTGCTTTGGATGTCTATTAAATTCTGGCAGTTTAATGTGATTCAGTGTAAGCGGAAGACAATTCAAATTGATTCGGCAACAGCTCTCGATGAAGGCAATTCAATCAGATTCAGCGTCAACTGTAGGCATATTGAATAAGCGTCAGATCTCAATAAAGACTTTTTACAAATTGCTTCAGCTATAACTCACAATAAAGCCTTTTTACAAATCAATTCTGCACAGCTATCAATAAGAG
>NZ_JBAVFI010000636.1:0-5069 GCF_049588175.1 Mesobacillus sp. | reverse complement strand
ATATAGTCCTGAGTTTGTTAAAAAGATGGAAAGCATCGTAAATGATATACGAGATTCTGAGCAGGATTTTTACATAAAGGTTGTGGCAGCATTCGATGATGCCTGTATGTCGTGCCCGCACCGGGGGCTTGAAATTTGTGAAGCTGGTGAGGGGTCAAATGAACATGTGTTATCAATGGACGGCAAAATCATTCGCCATTTAGGTCTGGAACCTGGAAACAGCTATTTAAAATCCTACCTTGTAAAATTAACTGCAGAAAAGGTCGAACCAGACGATCTTGATTACCTTTGCAAAAATTGCTCATGGCTCCAATATGGGGTGTGCAAGGAAGGAATCGCCGATCTGCGCAAAAATAACAAAATGCCTGACCAAGGGTAGTTAATCCACTGCTGCTTGGTCAGGTATCTTTAAATTTATCATCGATTAATGGGTTGCTGCCATATAAAACGAGGCGGTCACCCGGCTCGAGTTCTGTTTGGTACGCTTTATTGCGAATAGCGATGTCACCTCTTTTAATGAAGAGAAGAATGAGGTCATCCTCAATACCGACGATTTCATCAAACTTCTTTCCGGCGAAACGAGATTCTTCGTCAATGGAAATTTCCCTTACCTTATCGTCTTCCTCCATCAGCAGGACATCTCGAATCGGCAGGTCGGCCAGCTCATAAGTTTCCTCCATTTCACTCTTCAGCTTTTCAGACAGTCGATTTTTCACACCTGGTACACGAAGGATGAATAAAATAACGAGTAGTGCTCCTGCTGTATAGGCAATTTCCATTGTATAAAACGTATCTGATAACAATTGTGTGATAACGGAAATGATAACCGCAAGAGAGAATGCTCCAAAGAGAATTAAAAAAGCACCTAATTTTCTCCTGACTGGATGGTCGATGATCAGCTCGGATTCGCCAGTAGTAAATCCGGTGCCCGTAAGCATGGATATTACCTGGAATCTGGCAATTTTTCGATCTAGCCCTGTGGCGACAAAAATTGAAGAATTAATTTCGATGACGGTAAAAACAATGAAAAGGTAAATGAAAATAAATAAAATACCCATTCCTCCTGCCTCCTCAATCCACCATAGTATTAGTAGTCGAGGGTGAATTTAAACAAAAATAAACCGGGGAATTGATCCCCGGACAGGTTATTGATGTTGCAGATTCTCGTTGTAGTAGTTTACTCCATACATGGAGCCTTCGCTGACCATCTTGTTGTCTTCAAGGTCAAGCGGGTCAGGGTTACCTGCTTTTTGAACAGGTGTGACATCCGTTTTTCCTGATGGCATGATTTTATCCTTCATCTGAGTTGCCATATTTGTAAGTTTTGATTTATTTTCAGGTTTCATCGCCATCCACAATGCCGCTGCTCCAACACCTAACATGACTGCAGATTTCATTGAGCCAGTTTGCATAGTATAGTCCCTCCTATTAATGACACTTTTTTAAGTGCATAGAGGCCTAAAGCGATTTTTGGCTGCCTCGTATGTTATTGTTTACCCGCTTTATCGAGATAAAAAACATATTTGGATTGGAAGTATTTCCAAGTTCTAACCGTTATTCCGTTTCAATATGCTCTTTTAAGGGAAAAGTATTATTTGAAATTATGACTAGAATATGAAAGGTCTGAGACCCATGCATTATACTTTTAACGAGGGGAAATGGAAGTGGCATGATTTCCAAGCGGGACAAGCTTCCGAGCTTAACGAGATCACTACTATATATCCTACCTGCAATAACTGGTACAACAACATAAAAGATAATCAAGCTAACTTTCTTCAGTTAAATACACAAACAAGGGGAGAAGAGTACATTTGGGGCTCCCTGATTTATCGGCAGGATATCGAAGAGAAGCACGAAAAAAACATCTTCCATTTTTATATCTGCAAGGAGTTCTTTATCACAATAGATTTTGACTTTTCAGTCCTGAATTGCAATCATGAAAGTGTTCAAAATCAAATGGAACAAGCGGAAAATGGTGTGGAAGGTTTTTTTATTTTACTGGGAGAAATCCTCCTGAATTATTTAAAGAGAATAGATGAATATGAAGAGCAGCTGCATGAATTGCTCTGGAAATTGAAAGAACAGAACAATCTCGAGTTATTGGAGAGAGTGTATGAAAATCGCCATGAACTCTTGATTTGGAGGAATTTGTTAATCCCGATAACAGAGTTGAAGTATATTGCAGAAGAAGCTTACGGCAGTGATATTAATAAGATGTCAGAATTCAGCAGGGTCGCTACCCGGATTGAAAGAATCCAGATGCTTTTAAATGCATACCAGCAAGAAATCGATACAATGATCAACCTTGAGGAAGTCGTTTCGACACATCGCGGGAATGAAATCATGAAGACGCTCACTGTAATGACTGTTTTATTTACACCGGTCATGGCCTGGGGAGCACTTTGGGGGATGAACTTTAAGGTCATGCCGGAGCTAGAATGGAAGCTAGGATATGCGATGGCTGCTGCATTGATTTTGGTATCAACTGTTGGCCTTTATATTTACTTAAGAATGAAGGGCTGGATGGGAGATATTTTAAAAGGCAGGAAGAAGAATTCATTTTTCAAATAACAAAAAATCGCCCTTTTTAGCAGGGCGATTTTTTATTGAAAACTATTCAGCCAGTTTTACCAGCATATGTGCAAGTTTGTGCTGCTCTTCTTCCGTGCCTACCTTCCAAAGCTCTTTTAATAGCTGTTCCTCACGGTTGCGCGGTTCTACTTTATCAGCAAGATAGTCAGCAATTTTCTGCGCAGTGTTTGCAAGCTGTTCTTCATTTAATCCTGCTGTTTTACCAAGCTGGATCCGCTTGCTCAGATAGGATTTAAATTCACTGAAGTCACCAAGGATTTCCTCTGCACGTTCACGATCCAGTCGATTGAGAGTCTCGTCCACCTTGCTAGTATCCACTTCGCCATCTTTATGAATCATATGATCTTTCTCCATGTGAAAAAACCTCCTTGTAATTGATAGTTATTAAATATCCTTTAGTAGAATTTTGTAAACCATGGGAGCACATTCGAGAAAAAAGGGTGTCAGCCAGTAATTTGAAAAGGTTGAACCCTCATAGAAATGAAATGACATTCAATTAAAAAAGGTGCAAGCCATCAGGCCAGCACCTTTTTTAAGTCCGACAAACGGACGATGGGAGGAGTATTCAGTTTTTGTATTCAATTTCCGTCGGGGTAAATCGATCTTAAATGTATCGATTTAAGACCAGCGTGCCTTGAGACAGCAACGCAAATCTTCCTCCACTTGCTAAGCCAATGACGTATTCCGAAGTCGCCGTAAAGTTCTCCACTTTAACCAGTCCCTTCTATGTTGATCTTGGCATTGCTCAGGTCTTGCGGACAATTTGGAGGAGTATTAGTTATTGCTGATCAAAATAACTCACTGAGGCAAATCGATCTCAAATGTATCGATTTAAGACCAGCGTACCTTGAGACAGCAACGCAAATCTTCCTCCGCTTGCATAGCCAATGACGTATTCCGAAGTCGCCGTAAAGTTCTTCACTTTAACCAGTCCCTTCTTGATTTGTATTGGCCTTGGTCGATCCAATGGACCGATGCTGAAGTAGTATTCGGTTATCGCTTACTCAAAAACTTAACTGGTTTGAATCGATGTTACGTCCATCGATTTAAGACCAGCGTGCCTTGAGACAGCAACGCGAATCTTCCTCCGTTTGCTAAGCCAATGACATATTCCGAAGTCGCCGTAAAGTTCTCCACTTTAACCAGTCCCTTCTTTGTTTTGTAATGGCCTTGCACTATTTATATACCCGGATGAAATGACTGAAAACTTAATAAACTCAATTAAAAACTGGTTTTTAAACCAAGTTTTGGAAAAAGGAAAAGGCAGCCCGGAAATGAGCTGCCTTAGTCATGCCTATTTATTAATCCCTGCTCGATATTACCCCAAAGAAGCGAAGGATGTATAGGAATAGGTTGATGAAGTCCAGGTACAGGTTTAGAGCCATCAAAGGCACCTCTTCTGGGCTTACACCGTAATGCTTCATCCTGTTGATATCAAATAAAACATAACCGCTGAATACAAGAATTCCAATGAAAGAATATGCCAGCATACCTGTCGAGCTGAGCGGCCAGAAAATATTGAAGATGCTGATCGCGATTAAAGCTAGTAACGCTGCCATCAGCATGCCGCCAAGGAAGCTAAGGTCGCGCTTCGTTTTTGAAGCGTACAAAGCAAGTCCGCCAAATACGACTGTCGTAGTTCCAAGTGCGTTGATGACTACATTTGCGCCAGAGGTAGCGACATAATGGGCGATGACTGGATACATCGTAATTCCGGAAATAAACGTAAACGCGTATAAGAACGTATACGATACAGCTTTCCTTTTACGTAAAAAGAATATGCTGATCAGCATCACAACCTCGATAATAACAAGGGGAAGGAACAGCGCAGGCGGGACAAATACTCCGGCCATTGTACCAATAAAGGCAATTGCCAGTGAAATCGCAAACGTGCGCATCACCGATGGCATTAATGTTTTTTCAGAATAAGCGTACATTCAAGGTCACCTCATAATTTTTGTTTGATAATATATACGGTGACAGGCTCAGGAAGTTTCATTAATTCGTTTATTTTCTTTTAATAAATCTCGGATCTCAATAAGAAGTTCTTCTTTTAGGTCAGGTTTTGGCTCGGTCTTCTGTTCCTCTTTCTTCTTTTTAAAGCGTGTAATTAGCCTGATAAATAGAAAAATAGCAAAAGCGGTAATGAAAAAGTTTACGACAGCTTGTAAAAACGCTCCGTATTTTATAACCTTATAAGCCAGATTTGAAAAATCCTCACCGAATGTTACTAATCCGACAATCGGCATGATAATGTCATTCACCAGCGAAGTAACGATTTTTCCGAAAGCCGCCCCGATAATGACCCCGACAGCCAAATCCAGGACATTGCCCTTCAAAGCAAACTTTTTAAACTCTTCCCACATAAAAAACGGACCCCCTATATAAAAATTGCAACCACCATTATATTCTGCGAGAAACAACAACAAAAATCAATAGGCCCATTCTGGGGGAAGGGAAGGAGAGAGGGATAAGAG
>NZ_JBAVFI010000635.1:0-7397 GCF_049588175.1 Mesobacillus sp. | reverse complement strand
GGTAGATTCCATTCCTGCCATATCTTTTTGTTCTACTGCGCCAGTAGAATCAAAAATTATCGTGATACTTCCATTATTAATGGTAAGAGGCTCCTTGAGTTCTGATAGGAGTACACCATTTTCTATTGTAAAATAGGGTAATTTCGATTCCATTGTTTCTTTCACAGAGTTTACTGCATCATTGATTGCCTGAGCAGTATAAAAAGAAGCTGGAATAACTGAAATTAAGGTTAGCAGAAATACATATAAAATCGTTTTCCCAATGCCTTGAAAGCGAAATAACGCAATATCTTTTGGCGAATATATGCTTTTGGCAAATTGAGTAAAAATATTCATCAATACACGTCCTTTAATAGATTCACGCTTCCTATTTTATATTTTCGACTATGGTTGCACAAGCATTTTAAACTGGACTTGTAACAAATTTGTAACAATGCCTCACTTTGTTAAGGTATTGTAAATTCGTTTCATAAACCATTTACTTTCACTTAATATTTGCTTCATAATGATGTGTGTTTGTAGATGTTTGTCGAAATCAATCTAGGGGTTGGAATAGTGGAATTGAATTTACAACAAATGCTGTTTGAATTCTTTGGCGGCCTTGGAATCTTCTTATATGGCATAAAGTTTATGGGTGATGGTCTGCAAAAAACAGCGGGCGAGCGATTAAGAGGTGTACTGGATCGTTTTACAACCAATCCTGTAATGGGAGTACTAGCAGGTTTGATTGTTACTGTATTGGTGCAAAGCAGTTCAGCTACGACTGTTATCACAGTGGGACTCGTAAGTGCGGGCTTTATGACGCTGCGTCAGGCCATTGGAGTCATTATGGGAGCAAACATTGGCACAACTATCACAGCATTCATCATTGGAATAGATGTAGGTGAGTATGCTTTACCAATTATTGCGTTAGGATCAATTCTTTTATTCTTCTTTAAAAATAAAAAAATACATAATGTTGGCCAGATTGTTTTTGGATTTGGTTCGTTATTTTATGGTTTGGAATTGATGAGCGGAGGAATGAAACCGCTCCGTTCTCTGGAATCTTTTCACGAATTAACCGTAGAACTTAGCTCGAACCCAATACTTGGAGTTCTCATTGGAACGTTGTTTACTGTTATTGTCCAGAGTTCAAGTGCAACTATTGGGATTCTCCAAGGTTTGCATGCTGAAAGTTTAATCAATCTTGATGGTGCTTTACCAGTTTTATTTGGAGATAATATTGGAACAACGATAACCGCTATCCTTGCGGCGATAGGTACCTCAGTAGCTGCCAAAAGAGCTGCTGCAACACATGTATTGTTTAACCTTATTGGAACAACGATCTTCTTGATCCTGCTCAGCCCCTTTACCTATGTCATTGAGATGATTAGGGACAGCCTGGGATTAAACCCGGAATTGACGATAGCGTTCGCTCACGGAATATTTAATACAACCAATACACTTATCCAGCTTCCGTTTGTCGCTGGCTTGGCTATTGTCGTGACGAAGCTTATTCCAGGTGAAGATGCGATCATCGATTATAAAGCACAGCACCTCGACCCCGTGTTTATCGAACAATCTCCTTCAATCGCACTTGGCCAGGCGAAGGAGGAAGTGCTGCGCATGGGTAAGTTCGCTTTAAAAGGCCTTGAAGAAACGAATCAATTCTTAAAGACCAAAAATACAAAGCATTCCTCAAGTGCATATCAGCTTGAGGAAGCAGTCAATAATCTAGATCGCAAGATAACCGATTATCTAGTAGATTTAGCAACAAGCTCATTATCTGAGCATGAATCTGAAGAACACAGTATGCTGATTGACACTGTTCGTGATATTGAAAGAATCGGTGATCATTTTGAAAATATCATAGAATTGGTTGAATATCAGCAGGCTAATAAAGTAAAAATCACTGATTCAGCAATGGACGACCTTGAAACCATGTTCAGCCTTACTGTCAAGACCGTTGAAGAAGCATTGCAAGCATTGGATCAGAAGAATCATGAAGCCGCTATAGACGTTGTAAAAAAAGAAAATGATATAGACAGCATGGAACGTACACTTAGAAAGCAGCATATCCTGCGCATGAATGAAGGAAAATGCACTGGTCAGGCAGGAATCGTCTTTGTTGATATTATCAGCAATCTTGAGCGGATTGGAGATCATGCAGTTAATATCGCTGAATACGTTTTGGGAGATCAGAAATAGTGGTAAAATAAGTGAGGGGATGCCCTTGCTTATTTTTTTATGCAAATCAGGGTCTAATTTGCTTGAGAAGGAATGGTAAAATGATGGATTCTATTTATTGGATAATAATCGGTTTGTTATTCGCAGGTGGTTTTGCAGCTTTGGTTTTTCCGATTTTGCCAGGTGTCCTTTTATTATTAGGCGGCTTTGTAATGTATGGAGTCTTTTTTTCGTTCGATCCGTTTAACTGGATATTCTGGACTGTTCAGGGACTGTTTGTCATCCTGTTGTTTGGCGCTGATTATATCGCTAATATAATTGGTGTGAAAAAATATGGCGGAAGTAAAGCAGGCATTTGGGGGAGTACGATTGGATTGCTTGTAGGTCCTTTTTTAATCCCATTCCTGGGAATTATTATCGGTCCTTTTTTAGGAGCAGCACTAGCAGAACTAATAGTTAATAAGAAAAATTTAAATGATGCGATTAAAATTGGCTTCGGTTCAGTGATCGGATTTATTAGCAGTGTGGTTACTAAGGGAATCATTCAGGCAGTCATGCTGATTTACTTCTTTTTCCTGGTTCTTTAACAGGGAGAAAATGAGCAAAATGTTACTATTATTAAAAAAATCGTGCCTGCACAGCACGATTTTTCTTCTTTAATTGAGCCCGCAAATCTCGAATGAGCAATTCTGGCAATCCACTTCTCGTTTTAAGTAAGCAATGTTTTTTATAGTAAACTTAAGCTGGTCGTATGAAATGATGTCTTTTTCACGTAATTCCTTCAGCATTCTTTGGACGACTTCCCGAGTACCGTAGGTAAGGTTGGCCAGCTCCTGGTGCGTGAGTGGCAAATCAATCAGGATCCCTTCATCAGTCATCACACCATAGCTATTGCATAAACGAATCAGAATCGAGTAAAGGCCGCCTTTTTTGCCATTCATAATTAAATCCTGGCATTTCATCTGTGCTTTTAAATAGCGGGTGCTAAGCCAATTGACAAGTGCATTCATTGCTGTTTGATCATTAATGATAAGTTCTTCGAATTGTTCTCTTTTAATCATTAGAATTTCACACTCAGTAAGTGTCTTGGCAGAAAAATGATAACGCGGTGAATGTTTAAACAGCTCATATTCAAGAATCATTTCTTCGCCATTTAAGATTTTTAGGATGAATTCCTTTCCTTTCATATGAACACGGCCTACAGAAACACTGCCGCTCACGATGATATAAACATGGTTTACATTTTCTTCTTCCTGAAATAGTATTGTGTCGGGTTTGATTTTTTGGATTGTTTCCTTATCAATGAAGTTTTGTAAAATTAAACTGTATAATGAAATATTTTTATCCAACAGGATCGTCTCCTTAGTAATGCCTTTACACTTTTGATTTAAAAGAATTGTTAAAACCATGTCAATAGTATTTTGGTATAATTTGGTATCTGTTTATGCCTGATGCGATATTAATCGTTGACAGAAAGCCATTTGTGAAATATTGACGATTTTTCGAAAACTTTATTCTTGTTAAATCCAGGCGATGTATTCCGGCCATATTTTCTAAGTAGTGAATGATTTAGCATAAAACACATAATTAATGGGGATTTTAATTTCGTTGGTTTAAAGCATTTTATTTGAATCGATTACCGTTCTCTGGTAATCTAATGATGAAGCGCTTTTAGAACAATTCTAATGTCTGAATAATAAGATAGATTTGTTCAAGAAAGTGTACCACGATACATAGGAGGATGTTAAAATGGCATTTGAATTACCGCAATTACCGTATGCATACGATGCACTTGAGCCACACATCGACAAGGAAACAATGAATATTCATCACACTAAGCACCACAATACTTATGTTACAAACCTTAACAACGCTTTGGAAGGCAATGAAGAGCTTCTTTCAAAAACTGTTGAAGAAGTAATTTCTAACCTTGACGCAGTTCCTGAAGCTGCACGCACTGCTGTCCGCAATAACGGCGGCGGACATGCTAACCATTCTTTATTCTGGCAAGTAATTTCTCCAAACGGAGGCGGCGAGCCTACTGGAGAATTAGCTGAAGCAATCAACGCTAAATTCGGTGGCTTCGAAGGCTTCAAGGAAGAATTCTCAAAAGCTGCTACTACTCGCTTCGGTTCTGGCTGGGCTTGGTTAGCAGTTAACAATGGAGAACTAGAAGTGACTAGCACTCCAAACCAGGACTCTCCTTTAATGGAAGGAAAGACTCCTATTCTTGGACTTGATGTATGGGAGCACGCGTACTACTTGAATTACCAAAACAGAAGACCAGAATATATTGGCGCTTTCTGGAATGTTGTAAACTGGGAAGAAGTTAACAACCGTTACAACGCTTCAAAGTAATGTAATATTGTTTTAAAAAGGAAGGCTGCAGTCAATTGCAGCCTTCTTTGTGTTTTATTTTGATGTGTGCCCGTCACATGACTCTCGATTACAATGGCGAAAAACTGCATAACGGTGTTTACTTTGTTAGAAACTACCCTAGAGAAAAGGGGAGTAGATCATGAGCAAAGTAAACAAATTATTAGGAGATATCGAACTTACAAAGGATTTAACGCTCCTATTGATTATCGGGGGATTGTACTCATTGAGCATTGCCCTTTCTAATACCTTTGTAAATATATACTTATGGAAGCAATCAGGAGAACTTGCCGATTTAGGGTTGTATAATTTATCAATTGTGGTGGCTCAGCCATTGACCTTTATCCTTGCGGGGAGATGGGCTAAAAAAGTAGACAGAGTGATTGTACTCCGAATTGGAGTCATATCTTTAGCTTTGTTTTATGTGACTGTGTTGTTTGTTGGAACAAGAGCTTCGGATTATTTACTTCTGCTAGGTGCTTTGCTAGGTATGGGCTATGGTTTTTATTGGCTTGCCTATAACGTGCTGACATTTGAAATTACAGAACCAGATACCAGGGATTTTTTTAATGGTTTTCTAGGTATTCTCGGATCAGTAGGGGGAATGATCGGACCATTTGCAGCCGGTTTTATCATTTCTAGACTCGAAAAATTCACCGGATATACAGTCGTATTCGGTCTTTCTCTAGGACTATTTGCTGTAGCTGTATTTTTAAGTTTTTCTTTAAAACGAAGACCAGCCCATGGAAAGTATTGGTTCCAGCGTATCATTACTGAGAGGAAACATGATAAAAATTGGAGATTAATTACAAACGCGCATTTTTTCCAGGGATTAAGAGAGGGAGTGTTCGTTTTTATCGTCTCTGTTTTTGTTTTCATAGCTACTGATAGTGAGATGGCGCTCGGAACATACGGATTGATTAATTCAGGAATTTCGTTTCTTGCTTATTATTTTGTTTCAAGAATGCTGAAAAAAGAGTTAAGGAAAAAAGCAATACTTATCGGCGGTCTGATGCTTTTTATAGCAATATTCCTGATTGTCTTTGATCCAACCTATACCCGTTTATTGTTATATGCGGCTCTGATTGCAGTTGCTTATCCATTGCTGCTCGTTCCTTATTCTTCCATGACATATGATGTGATAGGAAGAGGGTGGAAGGCTGCTGAAATGAGAATCGAATATATAGTGGTAAGAGAGTTATTTTTGAATATGGGCAGAATTTTTTCGATTTTATTATTTTTAGGAGCGATCACTATATTCAATGAAGAGAGAATCATCCCAATTCTTCTTGTTATTCTTGGAAGCGGGCACACACTCATTTATTTATTCATCCGGCAAATCAATCTAAAAGCTCCAGCATAACCGGGATTTCCCGGTTTTTTATTATGGAAAAAATTTCTTATGACGTTTCATGATAGTAAAATTCGAGTTTTTTCGATAAAATAAAGCTTAGTCCTTATGTACGGACATACAGACTGAAGAGGTGGGAGAGGCTTGAATAAAAAGAAAAAGAAAAAGACGCATGTGCCATTCAGGCTGAATATGGTGTTTTTTGCCGTTTTTATGTTATTTTCAATGCTGATTTTACGGCTGGGCATTGTTCAAATAGTATATGGTGAAGATTTTAAAAGAGAAATCGAACGTACCGAAGATGTTACTGTAAATAATCCGGTTCCAAGAGGGAAGATGTATGACCGGAATATGAAAACAATCGTCGATAATATACCAAGCAAGGCCATTACTTATACAAAAAGCCAGAGCACTGACACAAAGGAAATGCTGATGGTAGCTGAGCGTCTTGCAAATTTGATTAAAAAAGATACAAAAGAAGATTTAAAAAAGGTAAGAGAAAGAGATAAAAAAGATTATTGGATTTTAAGGAATGAAGAAAGAGCAAAGGAAAAAATAAAGGAAGAAGAATGGGATCTGTATGATGAAAAAAAGCTGGATGACAAGGCGATCTATAATCTTCAGCTAGACCGGATCACAGATATGGAATTAAAAGAATTGTCTGATGAAGATCTAGAAATCCTTGCAATCTTCCGTGAACTAATCAGTGGTTACGCACTTTCTCCGCAAATCGTCAAAAAGGATGTTACTCCTGAAGAATTCGCGATTGTAAGTGAGAACCTTGAAATGCTTCCGGGCGTCGATACAACTACAGACTGGGAGCGGGATTATACTTTCGATAAAACGCTGAAATCGATACTTGGAAAAGTAAGTGATTCTGAAAAAGGGCTGCCTAAAGAAAAGCTTGAATATTATCTATCACGTGATTATAGCCGGAACGATCGTGTTGGCCTTAGTTATATCGAGCAGCAATATGAAGATGTACTGCATGGTCAAAAAGCAAAGGTCAAAAACATTACTGACAAAGCGGGAAATGTCCTTGATACAAAGGTAATTACCGAAGGCCAGCGTGGCAAGGACCTGGTTTTAACAGTAGATATGGATTTGCAGTTAGCTGTGGAGAAAATAATTGAAGAGGAATTATTAAAAGCAAAACAGCAGCCAAGAACCCGTCTTTTGGACAGGGCTTTTGTAGTATTGATGGACCCAAATACAGGAGAAATCCTCACACTTGCAGGTAAACAAATAGAAAAGGATGAAAAGACAGGGAAAACCATTATGCAAGACTTTGCAAGCGGTAATTTTACCACGTCTTATAATGTTGGCTCGGCTGTAAAAGGAGCAACAATCCTGACAGGCTTCAAAACAGGGGCAATTCAGCCAGGAACTTCTTTTTATGATACACCGATTAAAATTAAAGGAACGAATCCAAAGAAATCCTGGAAAGCTGGATTGGGTACACTTGATGACCGTAATGCATTGAAAGTGTCCTCTAACGTATACA
>NZ_JBAVFI010000634.1:0-2364 GCF_049588175.1 Mesobacillus sp. | reverse complement strand
CAACAGTAAAAAATAAGCTGGGCAATCCTGTCCGGCTTATTTTTAATTTTGATCTATATTCAAGCATTTAAATTACTAATTAGCCGAATAATCATTCTTCATACTTATCATCACGGATATGTTCATTTAAGAGTGGATTTTCTGTTGTTGCAAAATTTACCGATTGCAGGCTGAGTTCTTTATCTAATCCATATAATTTTGCTTCGGCATCCTTAGTAGTAGATTCTTTCTTTCTATCCACTTCGAATTCCCCCTTCTTACATAAGATTTGGATTGCAATACTGGCTGAAATGAATATGGAAGTATAAAAATTTTTATTTAGAGGTAGGTTTCCCATTCTCCTAAAACATATGAACTGTGGATATAATTACATATTCGAATTGAAGAACATGAAAAAACCCCTGGAAACCAGGGGTTTGAGAATTAATTTTCCGCTAATTCGGCAGTTGATTTTTGGCTTGCAGGTTCTCTGCCAATTGTATCCTCTGCCTGTTTAGCTCGTTTAATAAAGAATGCCAAAATCAAAGCTACCAATGAAATAAATACTGTTACAAAGAACGCATCATTGATTCCTTCCATCATCGCTTTCATGGCGATTTGATGTTTCATTTCAGCGATTGCCGCTGCTGTAGGCTGTGCGCCAGCTGCAGATGCATG
Source organism: Mesobacillus sp. (assembly GCF_049588175.1). Classification (GTDB taxonomy): domain Bacteria; phylum Bacillota; class Bacilli; order Bacillales; family Cytobacillaceae; genus Mesobacillus. Next base: position 1,707 of record NZ_JBAVFI010000634.1, on the reverse strand, counting down.
TTTCATTGCTTCCTCTGCTATCTCTTTACCATGAACTTCTGCACGATTAGACATAACTGTAACCAATAAAGCAGTACCGATTGCGCCGGCCACCTGCTGCATTGTGTTGTTCATTGCTGTACCGTGTGGATAGTAACGAGTAGGCAGCTGGTTCAAGCCATTTGTGGAAACAGGCATGTTGACCATAGACATTCCGAACATTCTTAACGTATAAAGAATGATTAGCTGTGTGTAAGTCGTTTCCAGCGATAGCTTGCTGAAATAGTAACTTGTGATAACGGTAATGGATAATCCGATAATCGCTAAAGCTTTCCCACCAAACTTGTCAAATAATCGACCAGTGATTGGTGACATAATCGCCATTGCAATGGCACCTGGAAGCAGCATAAGTCCTGCATCCAATGGTGATATGCCGCGTACTGTCTGAACATAAATCGGCAATAACAGCATACCTGAGAACATTGCCATCGTTACTACCATAGAAATAGCAGATGACAAAGCGAACATCGGATATTTATATATCCGGAAATTAAGCATTGGATTATCTTGATTTAATTGACGTAAAATAAACCAAATTAAAGCTATAACACCTGCAATCAGTGTTCCATATACATGTGGACTATCCCAGCCCTTTGATCCTGCTGAGCTGAAGCCATAGAGTAATCCTCCGAAACCAATACTTGAAAGGATGAGTGAAAAAAGGTCCAATCGCAAATTAACTTTTTCTTTTTTATCCTTTAACATGAAAAAGCCCAATAAAAGTACTGTAGCAGCGATGGGCGTGATGACATGGAAGAGCATGCGCCAATCATAGTGCTCAATAATCCAGCCTGAAAGAGTCGGGCCAATCGCAGGTGCGAACATAAGAACTAGTCCGAATACACCCATTGCCGCTCCCCTTTTTTCAATCGGAAAGCTAACTAGCATGACGTTCATTAATAAAGGCATCATGATCGCCGTACCTGAAGCCTGAATCATACGGCCTGCCAATAATACCGGAAAGTTGTGCGCTACACCGGCAATAATTGTACCTGCGGTAAAGAGTCCCATAGCAGTTATAAACAAGCGCCGGACAGAATACTTTTGGATTAAATATGCGCTAAGTGGAATCATGATCCCGCTGACTAACATAAAACCTGTCGTAAGCCACTGGACTGTAGATGGTTCTATTTCCAAATCTGCCATAATGGATGGCAAAGCAATATTCAACAATGTATTGTTCAAGAAAGCGATAAAAGCACCGACAATCAATACCGCAAGAATACCGTATGGCGGTCGATCAGGAGCATTGAATTTTTGTGTTTGCTGCATTAAATTTCCCCCTATGAAGTTTTAAATCTTTATTATTTCTCCTTTTGCATAAACAATAGCATATACCATCGGTTCATTTTTTGCAACCATTAAAAATCCCCTTTGTTAAGGGATTTGTTTAATTAGAAAATTTAATGTAATATATTTTTTATACAGGCGGTCTAATCGAAAGCATGGTGATTAAATGAACGACAGAAAACAGCTTGTCATTGATAAAGCACACGACTTATTTATTGAAAAAGGTTACCAAGCCACTTCTTTACAGGAAATTCTGGAATACAGCGGAATATCAAAAGGTACCTTTTATAATTATTTTTCCTCTAAAAATGAGCTGTTAATAGCAATCTTTAAAAACACTTATCAAAAAATAGAAAAAGAACGTCAAGAATTGATAGC
>NZ_JBAVFI010000633.1:0-1700 GCF_049588175.1 Mesobacillus sp. | reverse complement strand
CTCCATATCTATATCTTATTTATCCTCTCTATTCGCTTACTTAAATCCGTTCATTATATTCAATATTATCTTTTTGGTATAGGTTTCTAACCAATAGGAGCAGGGGAACGTATCTTATGCTTCTGTTAACTCAGAGGATCTTTCCCCGGATTTCAATATTTTGGTGCTGAATACCAGCGATTAAAAAGAAGCAAAGGGTACGTCCCTTTGCTTCTTTCATCTATAAACACCATCACATGTATTAGCCTGTGGTTCATAATAACAGTGCTGTTTAAATTGTCCTGCAAATGGTTGGTTGTACCATGTAGGTGGACATGGTGCATACGGATTAAAATACCAAAGTGCAAACTTAGATGGATGTTGTCTCCAATAGTCTAAGGTTTGTTTGGCTAGTCTTTTTTCTACTCCTCTTGCTCTGTTATAAAAAACATTTCCCTTTTGTACGGCTTCGAAAGAGTAATTTCCTCCTTGGATTTGAAAAATCACACTATAGATGGACCTTATATCTTTGAAATCCAGACAATTAGCGTTTAGTCGATTGACAACGACATTACCGACCATAAGCATCCCCAATTTCCCTTCACCTTCAGCTTCTGCCCTCATCAACCTCGCCATTAACGCAACGTCACTGTCGGTATATTTCACTCTTGGCACTTTTTATCACCTCTAAAAGCATTGTATTAATCAATGTCTGTAAAAATGTTAACGGGATTGGAATTAGGAGAAAGAAGCATGGGGACGTACCCAGTTTAAACGGGAAAACAGCTACAAAAGAAGGAAGCAGTGAGATGGGCAATGGAAATTTGATTTTACAAGAAATCGAGGCCTGACAAATATTGTCAGGCCTTTTTCCCGTGCATAAAAGAGTCATACCATTCATCCCAATCAAATCCGAGCGAGTAGGAAACGGACTTAGACTCAAGCTTTGAACAATCATGAATGCAGCTGCCGCCAACAATGAATTTAAGAGATGGATTCGTTTTGAGACATGACTGTATCCAGCTTTCAACCTTTTTAACAGGGGCAGGGTTTGTCATGGAAATCGCGACTACGGAAATGTTCTTCATTTTAATTAAATCAGTTAATCCTTCAACAGGGGTATTCGGACCCAAATAGATGACTTCGTTTCCTTTTTTCTTTAAAAATAAGCTGAAAATCATCAACCCGATTTGGTGATGCTCGCCTTCGGGACAGAATGCCATTACTTTCGGGAGCGCCGGATTCACGGGGAGAATCCTCAAGAACTGGGTGCAACGGTTAATGATGAACTGAGAAGAAAAGTGCTCCTGGGCCACGCTGATGGAGCCATTCTCCCATTCATCCCCAACTTTATACAGTACCTTAACCAATATGTGGTGAAACACCTCTTCATAATCAAACAAAGAAAAAGCGAGGTCAGCGATCCGGTTCGCTTCATGGGTATCAAGGTTAATTAATGCAAGGTAAAGCTTTTCCGTTAGCTCTTCGTATTTATTTTTCTCGGATGGAGGTGCGGCAGGAGCTGGAACATCTTCCTGTAAAAGTCGGACTGCGTCACTGATTTTCATATTCTTTTCGTGGATTTGTTTCTTGATCCACTTAAGGGTCTCTACATCTTTCTCGCTATATAAACGGTGTCCGCCCTCAGTTCGGGTAGGGGTTACCACATTGTATCGATTTTCCCAGGCCCTGATTGTAACTGCAGGGATATCCAATACTTC
>NZ_JBAVFI010000632.1:0-2104 GCF_049588175.1 Mesobacillus sp. | reverse complement strand
CTTGATGAGCTCATTTTTCATATCAGAAAATTTCTTCATTTTACTTCCATAATAAATGTGATTAAATCAGCTTTAGAAAAACCTTATCTAAGCAACTGGAAAAGACTGCCTCGATATTTTTCAGTTTCCACTTTATTTGTTTTTGCTTGCTGCAGTGCAGAATTGACATCAATCAACCCATTCCCAAAATCATTATCTTTACCCTTTTCACCAAGATCGATTGCTGAGTTTTTTATGATATTGATCACTTGGGTATTCGTTAATTCAGGATTTGCTGACTTAATTAAAGCGGCAAGGCCGGCGACATGCGGCGCTGCCATTGAAGTTCCAGACAAGGATGCATATTGCTTATTAAAATAGGTACTGGGAATATAGACACCTGGAGCAGCAATATCGATGTACTCACCATAATTCGAAAAGCTGGCCCTTTTACCGTCATAATCGACAGCCGCCACGCTCAGCACCTCAGGATAAGCTGATGGATAGGTAGGCTGATCTGAGCCGTCATTGCCCGCTGCTGATACCATCACAACATTTTTTGAATAAGCATATCGTACAGCTTCTTCCAGCACTTGTGAGGGCTGATAATTTCCCAGACTGAGGTTAATGACATCTGCTCCATTGTCTACAGCCCATACGATGCCTCTTGCAATATCAAACGTCGTACCATACCCTTTTGCTCCCATTGCTTTTATAGGCATTATTTTATTAAACCACGTTATGCCTGCAACACCTTCATTGTTGTTTGTCTCTGATGCAATGATTCCAGCCACATGAGTTCCATGTCCATTATCATCATCTGGCTCATTATTTTCATTCAGTACGTTATATCCTTTTACAAGCCTGTTTCTCAGTTCCGGATGATCTAAATCCACTCCTGTATCAACAATTGCGATTTCAATGTCTTCTGAACCGCGAGTAATATCCCACCCCTGTTCAGTTCCAATCACAGGTAAGTTCCACTGATAATTTTCCTGATAAAGCTGATCATTAGGCAAGTTAACTTGATTTTGCATCAAGATAAAATTAGGCTCGACATATTCTACATTTGTTCTCTTTTTAAAATAATCAATCATTTCAGGTGTTTCCATCACCGTCGATCTAAAAATATAGATCGAATCGAAATGCTTATTTACTACCCAGCCTTTAATGTCACGGGTAATTTGGTCAATATCTTCAGCACTTGGTTCATTTAAAAAATCGACGGTTGCCTCATGATCATAGTAATGGCTTGTATCTTTTTTGTTATGATGAATTAGCGTAACCTCTTGCTGCGAATCAAGCTGCTTCTTTATTCCTTCTCCCATTTGAACATTATTGATTTCAACCATTTGTTGGCGGCCCGCCCCTGGTTTGATCATCATCGGTTTTCCTTCTGATTGGACAGGTGTCCCATAATTATCGGCTTTGATATCATCACGCCTGAAGATACCTCCGGCTGTAAGTGCTAAAAACAAGATCAAAGATGCACCCAGGACAAAAACCTTTGTATTTCTCATATATTTGCCCTCCGTAAAAAGAGAATTTGTTCTTATGTTGCTGTACGTCTGCTGAATTTAATGGCGGGAATCACTGGGATTTTAGTATTATTCAGGCTTTTAGTTACTGCTTTTATAGAAAAAGGGATAATTTTTTTATTTACAAGGCAGAATCAAGTAGGAAATCATGCTATAGCGGTTGAGACTATATTTCATTTTGCAACTTTCGACGAAGACTTCTTTCAAAAATGTTATCGAATAGATTGTGCTGTAACCACAAAGTTTATGAAGAGGTGCCAAAGAATTCATTTACCAGTGTCCATTTAATCGATTTTTTATGACAAAATTCCATTTAATTCTTTAAATCCGTTTGCCAAATCCTAATTAATCGCTACAATTAAGCATAGACGCCATTCTTATGGTAAAATAAATATAGAGAACGAGTGTTCTTACAGGTGTATTGGAGTACTTTTTATCACCTTATATGATTTACAAAGACGAATACTTAATTAAATCATTGACACTATACATAAAAAACCGTCAATGTTGTTGCAAGAAATGAAAGGGGTATGTTTGTGGCAAGAAATCAGCAAGCTTTTGATTATAATGATGATGCCATACAGGTG
>NZ_JBAVFI010000631.1:0-2934 GCF_049588175.1 Mesobacillus sp. | reverse complement strand
TCAACCCAATGGGATACATTTCGAAAACGGATGAGGATGGAACAACGTCGCTGATTGGCCCAGCCAGCAGAGCGTTCTTACGAAAATCATAAACACTAGGGGCGTGAAGCAATACTAGATCGTACTTCAATTGAATCACCTCGGGTAGAATTGATACTCTACTAAACTGCCTATAAAAGGGAAATGTAGGATTACACCCTAATCATAACGCTAAATAGATTCGTCCCAATCTCCCAAAGGCAACTATTCTGTGAACGACTCACCGAGGTCACCTAACTGAACCTTGAAATGCATATAAATGAGGGTTTAGACCATTTATGAATATTTTGTGTTGGGTAATATATTAATTTAAAGGTATGAACAGGATGTCCTGATTGATATTCACAAGATTAAAAAACAGAGGGACTGCCTAATAGCAGTCCCACTAAAATATTATTCAAATAATTTTTTCTTAAAAGGAGTCGAATGTTCCCTATAGCCTTCTTTAGGAACACTTTATTCCCCACCGTTGCTGCTTCTTTATTCCAATTTCTCTCTCACTCAAGCAATTCAATACTATCATTATTTAGCATTTCTCTTGTTGTACCATTAACATTTCTTCCTCCACCCTGCCTAACTTAAGCAGATGAGAGTCGAGACGCTTATGGATTGTGCTGAATTCTGAGTTATTCTTCACTTCCGCCTTTTCTAACAGTTGTTGCAGTGCATTTTCTATCTTGGCGCTTTGCATTTCTTCCATACGCTCAAGTGCATCTTTTATGTCTGTGATATCAATCTGGTTCGATGTGACACGATGTTCAATGCTATCCACTTTTTCGAGCCGCTCAAGTCTTTTTTCAATTCCTTCAGCTCTTTTATTCAATGAATCAATTGAATGTCCTATACCCTTTAAGAGATTAAAGATCTCAGAAATATTCCCTTCCGTTATCATCGTTCATGTCCCCTTTATACTGACTTAAGAACATTTTATCACCATAAGACACATCGATATGTTACAAAACTAGGAACAATCAAGGGCTTTGTTTGAATTTTAGACATAAATGAACGATCACTGTAAATCGATATTCATCAATAACTTCTCAGCATTCCTCCTAGAGAAATTAATTGAACTCCATTTACCCTCTTCCATCCTGGCTTCATGTTTACGCTCTTGAAGGGCTTGCTTTAGTCCTGGATAATCTGGATTAAGCTTGTAAAGCTTAACCAATCCTTCCACGCCGTCATATGATAGGGAATTTAAATAATAGATATCGATTTTGTCTGTTTCATTGTACCGCTGCAAATTTTGCTCAACAACAAATCGGTCAAGCGGCACAGTATTGATGATCGTATAAAATATAATGGCAGAAATGATATAAAAGCGTACGAGGGATAGTCTTTCAAGCCATATTCTTATTAAAGAATAACCGAGGATGACTAAAAGGAAAATCATGAAAGCATGAGCCAGCACCCTGGTAAACGTAAAGCCATACGCCTCTTCATACATAAACAGTCTTATAAATGCTGAATAAAGCATTACTCCGCTAAAGAAAACAAGCAAAGTCAGCATTATTCGGATGAACTGCTTTATAGTCCTCGAACCCATTTCTGAAAATGAAATGACTGTGGAAATGATCATCAAGTTTAACACTGCAATGAACAGAAGTTCAAAAAATCCTCTGCGAGCGTATTCCGCATACGTAAAGCCTGTCTGAAGTGTCTCGCTGAAAAAGTATGTGAATTGAACAATGACAAACAGAAGATAAACAATATTCAATGAAATAAGTACCGTTAAACTTACCACACTATCCCAGGAAATCTTTTTGTCTGAATCAACTGGTTGTTCATCCATGCTGGACTTCTTTCTCAGCACCTGTAATAAACCAAAGATCGAAAGTGCATAAAAGACGACTGCTGCAGTCCTAAGAATCTCTTCTTCTATCTCCAATCGGGACAGCCAGCGGGGAAACGATCCAAGCATCTGCCCAAATTGCTGGTCTGCGGAAACAAGCAGATTGATGATCACCACCAAAAGTGGAAAGGAAATGGAAAGGCCAATTAAGACCCGTTTTACAAATCCACTTGTTTTCTCATCCATTCCTTTGCTTGCCAGTTTAGGTCCTTGCATCAAAAACCGGAATGAATACATGATAGCAGCGCACACTGTCAGAATGACTTTTTTTACGAACGAAAACCTATGCCATTGGTTCTGTACTGGATAAGTAACAAGCACAAGCTGAATGAGAACCAGAAACGGGATCACTAGGATATTAAGAGCATAAAGAATCATATTCGATTTTAATAAAAAGCTTGCTGCAAGCAGCCATATCGAACTAATCAGCAATACGCCTAGCTTTTTATTTGTAAATGGAAAGGATTGAAATTTCCAGAAAAACACTCCATAAAAACATGTGATAAATACAAGATAAGACAGTCCAATTTTCCCTTGCAAAAAAGATCTTTCTGCAAGTAAACCCAATCCTAGACAGACAATGAAAAATATCAGGTCATTCCTATTTAACTTCATTCCCATTAAAATCCGCTCCTTTATACATAGAATAACTATGTATATTAACAAAAAAATAAACAGCATCTCAACCAAACAATAATCTTTAAATCAGTAAGCATATTAGTACTATGTATTTATTCAAAATTAATTACCTAATCATTCTATTTACATAGTAATTCTAGGTATAATGCAAAAAAAATTTAAACAGAAGCCTTTTTGCCCCATTTGTACCCCGCCAAGCAAATTGGATACAAAAGTGCTGTGAGCAGGATGCATTTAATAATAAAGGCAGAGCTTAATAATGGCTGGAACCATCCATGTGGAATGACTTCAAATAATGTCAGGTTCATTAAAAGTATATTGGGCAAGATGGAAAGAATGAACGTCTTTTTCATCAAACTCCTGCCTCTATGGCCAAACCCCTTGCCAATTTCATATCCAAGCAG
>NZ_JBAVFI010000630.1:0-2175 GCF_049588175.1 Mesobacillus sp. | reverse complement strand
AGGAAGATGCAATAAAAATTAGGCTATTGATTTCCGTTCCAGGCGCTTCGCTTTCCGCGGGGCAGGCGCTGAGCCTCCTCGTCGCTTTGCTCCTGCGGGTCTCACCTGTCCAGCTGCGCCCGCAGGACATTGAATAGCTCCCACGAATCTGCCCACGCACGATGGAAATGCGTTAGCATTTTCGGAGGAGTCTACGCGCCTTCCACTACAATCAACAGGGTTTAAAAAACGACATGGGGCTTTAACAGAGCCATGGAGAGGGAGAGTGAATGACTTGGCAATATTTAATAAAAGTTGGGAAACCTTACTTGCTGAAGAATTCGAAAAACCTTATTATCAGCAGCTGAAAGAATTTTTAAAAGAAGAGTATGCTGCGGAAACCGTCTATCCTGACAAAAACGATATCTATAACGCGCTGCATTTTACAGATTATCAGGATGTTTTGGTGGTGATTCTCGGACAAGATCCATACCACGGTCCAGGGCAGGCGCATGGGTTAAGCTTTTCGGTCCAACCTGGAGTGGCTATCCCGCCATCGCTCCGAAATATATTTAAAGAATTGAATGATGACCTTGGCTGCTACATTCCTGACAATGGCTATCTGAAAAAATGGGCAGATCAGGGTGTGATGCTGTTAAATACGGTCCTTACTGTGAGAAAAGGGGAAGCGAACTCACACAAAGGAAAAGGGTGGGAGATTTTCACCGATAAAGTCATCACCCTATTGAATGAACGTGAGAAGCCAGTCATCTTCATTCTCTGGGGAAAGCCGGCGCAAAGCAAGCTTAAGCTGATAGACGAAAGCAGGCATAAAATCATCACGTCAGTACACCCAAGCCCGCTGTCAGCAAGAAGAGGCTTCTTCGGCAGCAAGCCATTTTCAAAAGTAAACGAGATCCTGAGAGAACAGGGTGAACAGGAGATTGACTGGCAAATAGAAAACTTGAAGGAAAGAGGTTAAGAGACTCTGGGAAACCAGGGTTTTTCTTTTTGTATATTGAAAATTAAATTTTGCGAAAGTATGGGCGTTTGTAAAGATCAATGTTGGTTGGAGGGGGATGGCGCGGGACCCATAGAAAATGAAAAAACCATTCACTTTCTGTTAAAAATCGACATGTTTCACGTGGAACTGACATGTTCGTTTCCTGTGGTCGAAAAATAATGGGAATTGATGTAGAATGGAACGGTACAATAATGATTGCTAAAGAAGATATACATATATGTTTCGATGATGGAGGTGAGTGGATGAATATTTCATTTCAAAAATTGCTAATGAAGATGGAAGACGAATTAAGGCTGGCCAAAACAGCAGATACAGAAGCTGCACAGCGGGAAAGAATCCATTCCATCAAAACCCTTTGTGAGCTTGTGCTGGAAGAGCCGGTGCAGCAGGGAGCGGGAGCGACTGGATACAGCAGTCCTGGCACAAGTAGGAACAAAGTTCAGTCAGCGCCGCCACAATATGTTGCTGCCCAGCCGGCCATCACACCGCAGATGCCTGTAAATCAGCCGTCACCTATGATACCGCAGCCAAAGAAGATCGACATGGATGATAACTCAAACGGAGATTCGCTTTTCGATTTTTAGGGCATCTATGAATTTTTCCTGGCACATCAAATATGAGAACATGGCCAATTTTTAAGAAGAGGTGAAAAGAATGAAGACGTTTATTTTAATTGGAGCAATCAATGCTTTCCTTGCCGTCGCACTTGGAGCGTTCGGAGCGCACGGACTCGAAGGGAAGCTAGAACCAAAATATTTAGAAACATGGAAAACTGCGGTTACATATCAGATGTTCCACGCAACAGGCATCCTGATTATTGGAATCATCGCTGGTAAATTGCCAGCCAATGCACTTATTTCCTGGTCAGGCTGGCTAATGCTGATCGGCATCATTTTATTCTCAGGAAGCCTGTACGTCTTAAGTGTTACAAAAATCAGCATTCTGGGCGCGATCACTCCATTAGGAGGATTAGCCTTCCTTGCAGCCTGGGTTCTTATGATGGTTGCGGCAGTTAAATATTTATAATACAAAGAGCAAGCCAACTTTTATGGCTTGCTCTCAGTTTGTCAACAAATATTCAGTTCAGCCGATCAGTTATTGAAAACCTGTTGATTGGAGTGGAAGGCGCGCAGACTCCTGCGGGCTCAGCTGGACAGGTGAGACCCCGCAGG
>NZ_JBAVFI010000629.1:0-5465 GCF_049588175.1 Mesobacillus sp. | reverse complement strand
GCTAACACCGTGTCGCAAGGCTCCAACGGAGTTCATTCGGGGTTGTTGCCTGGCTGAAAACCTGCCTTCTCGCGGTTCGTCTTATGCCTGTCGGGGCTGACCGAGACGCTTCAGCTTTTCTATAGGCATTCACACATTTTTTCCAGTCTCATACGATATCGTAAGTTAAAAATCAGCCCATTTATTAGGAGGCATTGTTATGAAAAATTGGTTAAAAGCCGGTTTTGCTTTATTGATGATTGCTGTACTTATTATACCTCTGGCGGCTTGCGGTAAAGACAAGGTACAGACAGTCAAGGTTGCAGAAGTAACACGTTCAATTTTTTACGCTCCTCAATATGTTGCCCTTGAAAAGGGATTTTTTGAGGATGAAGGTTTAAAGGTTGAGCTGACTACGACATGGGGCGGCGACAAGACGATGACAGCAGTCCTTTCAAACGCAGCAGATGTGGCCCTTGTAGGCTCTGAGACATCAATTTATGTTTATGCCCAAGGCTCTAATGACCCCGTCATCAATTTTGCTCAATTGACACAGACAGACGGCACATTCCTCGTTTCCAGAAACAAAATCGATAACTTCTCATGGGATCAGCTAAAAGGAACTACCTTCCTTGGCCAGCGTACTGGCGGAATGCCACAGATGGTAGGAGAATTCGTTCTTAAAAAGCATGGAATTGACCCAAAAGCAGACCTGGATTTAATTCAGAACATCGATTTCGCCAATATTCCTAATGCATTTGCATCCGGCACTGGGGATTTTGTTCAGTTGTTTGAGCCAACTGCAAGCATGTTTGAAAAAGAAGGCAAAGGTCATATTGTTGCTTCATTCGGAACGGAGTCCGGCCATGTTCCTTATACCACATTTATGGCAAAGCAAAGCTATATGAAGAAAAACCCTGAAACAATCGAGAAGTTCACTCGTGCCATTTACAAGGCTCAGCAATGGGTAGAGACTCACAGCGCTAAAGAAACAGCTGAAACTATCCAGTCTTATTTTAAAGATACAGATCTTGGTTTAATCGAAACAGTAGTCGAAAGGTATAAGAGCCAAGGATCGTTCGCAACAGATCCAATTCTTGATGAAGAAGAATGGAATAATCTGCAGGACATCATGGATGAAGCAGGAGAACTTCCTAAGGAAGTCGACCACAAAACTCTAGTGAATACAGAAGTCGCAGGTAAAGTCATGAAATAACACAGGAGGTTGCAGCCCAATGGACTTTTTGACATTAAGAGGAATCCATCACACATATTTCACAAAAACTTCTGCTGTCACTGCATTAAATAATATTTCACTCGATGTCCAGGAAGGGGAATTTGTCTCCTTCCTGGGTCCGAGCGGCTGCGGCAAAACAACGCTGCTCTCGATCATTGCAGGGCTTATTGAACCGACAGATGGTCAAATCGCACTCGAAGGAAAATCAGTTAAGGATGCTGCTGATAAAACAGGCTATATGTTGCAGCAGGATTATTTGTTTCCTTGGAAGACGATCGAAGAAAACATCTTTCTCGGCTTGAAAATAAGCGGCACATTGAATGAATCCAGGAAGATAGAGGTCAGGAACCTGCTGGGGCAAATGGGATTAGGCAATGTCGAATCCCTCTATCCTAAACAGCTTTCAGGCGGAATGCGCCAGCGTGTGGCCCTAATCAGGACACTAGCCACGGAGCCAAAGCTGCTCATGCTTGACGAACCTTTTTCCGCATTGGATTACCAAACAAAACTAAAGCTAGAGGATCTGGTCGCAACTACTTTCAAAGCATTTGAGAAAACTGCAATCCTTGTTACTCATGATATTGGGGAAGCGATCGCGATGAGCGACAGAATCTTTCTATTCTCACCTCGGCCAGGCAGATTGCACAAAACATTCATCATACCAGAAGCGTTGCGCACTCTTAGGCCGTTTGAAGCAAGGAACCACCCTTTATACAATGAATTATTCCAGGTGATATGGAAGGAGTTGGAGTCCCTTGAACCAGAAGAATACTGAACTCCTCCACCAGCAGTATTTAAAAGATTTACGGCGCGAAAAAAATATTGTGCGAATTTATCAGCTTTTAATATTTGTAGCTTTTTTCACACTCTGGGAAGCGGCAAGCCAGTTTAAGTGGATTGACCCGCTCCTGTTCAGTGCCCCATCAAAAATCTGGAACTTGCTTATCGTGAAAACACTGGATGGATCTTTAGCAGTAAACATTGGGGTCACACTCGCAGAAACTGTTCTGGGCTTTATCCTTGGAACGCTAATGGGTACTGTTCTTGCAGCCCTTTTATGGTGGTCACCGATTCTTTCAAAAATTTTGGATCCATATCTGGTCGTTCTCAACTCAATGCCCAAAGTAGCACTGGGCCCGATATTAATCGTAGCCCTTGGCACTAACTTAACCTCCATCGTGGCAATGGGTGCGATCATCTCAATCATTATTACCACCATTGTAGTTTATACTGCATTTAAAGAAGTCGATCCCAATTACTTGAAAGTATTGCAGACCTTCGGAGCAACGAGAATACAATGCTTCCGAGAAGCGATCCTGCCTGCCTCGTTCCCGACCATCATTTCAACTCTGAAGGTCAACGTCGGACTTTCATGGGTAGGGGTCATTGTCGGAGAATTCCTGGTCTCCGCTCGTGGGCTTGGATATATGATTATTTACGGCTTCCAGGTTTTCAATTTCACGTTAGTATTCCTGTCTCTATTCGTCATAGCCGTATTTGCAACACTTATGTATCAGCTTGTCGAGCTGCTGGAAAAGAGGCTTATTAAAAATAATCAGTAACTAAACAACCGGGCAGTTATGTCCGGTTTCGTTAGTTGGTATTAAAAATAAACTGTTGATTCCCGCTCCAATCAACAGGTGCTGAAAATCAACATTGATATTAAAAAAGGTACCCTTTGCTCAAGCACAGCCCTTATACCTTATATCAAATCATACTTCTCCTCTAAAAACTCGAGGCTCCTTTTTACCACATTATCTTTCATAATAAAACTGTACTCATCCTTCATCCTTTCAGTGAGCAGATCTCCGTTTACCAGGACTGGTCCTGCTGTTTCAAGGTAATCGTCTTGAAGGATAAGTTCTTTCACTTCGCCATAGAAAATCCGCTTTACAAAAGATCCAGCTGCATCGGCTACCTTGTATTCCCCAATGCTGACAAGATTACCTAATATGCCTCCTGTTTCCTCGATAACCTCACGGCGGGCCGCATCTTCAAGGGTTTCTCCTTCCTCTACTTTTCCGCCTGGAAACTCAAGCCCTCTAATGCTGTGCCTGGTCAGCAGCCATGCACCGTTATATCTGCAAATGACAAGGATATGTCTAGGTCTTTTATCAAAGACGTTATCCTGGAAAGCAAGGGTGACTCCTGCTCCATTCACATCAGTAAAGTTCTCCATTTGTAATCTCTCCCGACAATAACATGTCTATATTATAAGGAATAATTCCCGGCGAGTGAAACAAAATGAATAAACCGCAGGCTATTACCTGCGGCCACCTGAGCTTCTATTCTTCGGATAGGATTCCCATGCTTTCTATATGCTTCTTTGCTTCTTCGTCCCCGAGCTTGTAGATCATTCCATATGCTTGAACCAGTAGCCGGTCCAAAGCATCATTTTCTCTGTCATAATGATATTGAACATATGGCACATGTGATCTCAGGAAATCCTGCCATCCAGTCGAATAGCTTTGTTCAAAAATCTCTCTTAACCCTGTTATTTCTTCATCACTAGCTTCAATTTTAAAATTCCATGGAGAGGCAGTCGATACGCTCGAAATTTCACCTTCACTAATATTTATATAGTACGTTTTTTTGCCTTCTGTCATGTGGCTCACCTCATGGATATCGTTCCCTGTCTGCATATTTGTTTATACTGAATAACTTTAAAATTATTTATTTTTTCAGTCCGCTGATTACTTTTCAAGCTGGAATTATGTTAAAATGAAAACCAAATACAGAGATAGATGAAGGATTGACCCTCAGGAAAATACTTCAATTTTAAGGCATATTTTTTCCTATTGAGGGTATTTAATAATATAAGACACAAATGGTTAGGAACGAAAGAATGAGAGGTGAAATGAATTGAAACTTATTGATGAGCTATACGAGCTATATCGCAACAAATTGACCGGTGATGAAGAGGATATTGATATGCTGGCTTTTGCTTTTCTTGAGGAAATGAGCCGCGAAGACTTGTTAAAAATTATACAGGACCTCGATAAGCAGGAGCTTTATGATTTGATGGGCCTTTATTTAATCGAGAGCTTAAAAGGAAAGTTTGCTCAGGATGATTTCGGGGCTCGCTCAGTCAACTCATATCCCTCACGCAATATTCATTGACCTTATCTTGTAATAGACCATACATAAGCAGCCGGCTCCCAGCCGGTTTTTTTTATGCTTTTTTAACTTACATGCTGATTGTGACTCTAAATACTTATCTTCGGCTTAAGATTAAAAATGGGCTTTTACACAGGTGTTTCAGAAAAACGCACAAAAAAACTGGCCATTTGGCCAGTTTTTTTTATCCAAGATAAGCCTTGAACATCCACATATGCTTACGAAGGCTCTTTTTAACTTCTGTCAGCATGTCGGCTGTAGCTGCGTCCTCTTCCTGTTCAGCAACTTCGATGCCCTGCTGAAGTTCATCCACTAGTTTCGAGAAATCGTCATGCAATTGGCTGACCATGTCTTCTTCCTTTTCATTCCCTTTTGCTTCTTTGATTGTAGCCATTTCCAGACATTCTTTAAGAGTTGCCACAGGCTTTCCTTCAAGAGCAAGAATTCTTTCAGCAAACTCATCTATGATCATGCCTGCTTCATTATATAACTCTTCAAATTTCACATGCAGCGTAAAGAAGTGACGTCCTTTCACATACCAATGATAGTTGTGAATTTTAGTGTACAGGACTGTCCAGTTTGCTACTTGCTGATTAACTGCTTGAATAACATCTTTTTTCGCCATAATATTTCATCCTCCTCATGCTTGTATATTCCCCTGCCGCCACAATTAAAAACATAGAACCAGCAACTTTTTTCCTATGGCAGAAAAGAACATGCTACAATAATTTTGAAGCAAAGGAGGCCTTTTTATGTATACAGTTTTAATGATTTCTGTCATCATCGTCATCATCGTTTTGGTGTTAAGTGTTGTGACTACATCTAAAGCCTATCAATTTAAACATACCGTCGACCCTGTCGACTCAGTAGATCAAAACAGCAGCGATTCAGAAGCTTCCAAAGTGCCAGAAGATGAAACTGAAGGTGAAAAAAATTAGGCTCTGTTCGCCCAATGTTGTTTTTAAAACCTGTTGATTGTAGTGGAAGGCGCGTAGACTCCTGCGGGCTCAGCGCCAGCCCCGCGGAAAGCGAAGCGCCTGGAACGAAAATCAACATACTTGTTTAACAGAGCCAATAAATAAAAACCCCCTAATCAAAAAATTAGGGGGTCTCTCAATCTTATGCTTTTAAC
>NZ_JBAVFI010000628.1:0-2343 GCF_049588175.1 Mesobacillus sp. | reverse complement strand
GATCGTTACATTCCTTCTTGTTATGCTTCATGAATTCGGACATGTTTTGGCGGTCAGGTCGGAGGGGTTGCCTGCGAGGATTGAATTGGGGCATCGGCTTTTCTTTGTTGTCCTTGAAACGGATATGTCGCAGGTGTGGAAACTGCCTGCGGAAAAGCGAAATAAGCTGTACCTAGCTGGTATGTATTTTGATATGGTCGTATTGTTCATAGCTATAACAGCTCAGTTTTTCACAAGTGAAGAATCAATCCTGACAGGGCTGCTAAATTTAGTAGTATTGGATACTTTCATCCGCCTGGTGTACCAGGCAGCGGTGTTTATGAAAACGGATTTATATTATGTGTTTGAAAACTGGACGGGCTGTTATAACTTGATGGAAAATGGGCGAAACTTTCTAGGGAAATGGCTGCCACTCCTTAAAGTCAGCCATACAGAAACCTTTGCAGGAGAAGAAAAATTTGTTCGCGGCTATGCTATTTTCTATCTGGCAGGTATCCTGCTAACGGTCGCCATCACTGTCTATTACTACATCCCGCAATTCATTTTCGCCATAAACCAAATCATGCTGCCCGGTCTAACAGAACCATTCAATAGCCTGCGTTTTTGGGATTCGGCTGTCTTTTTACTGCAAATTGTCTTGATGCTGAGTCTGCTCTTATACTCCTGGTCAAAGAAATATCGTTTAAGCAGTTAAAAAGACAGCCGGAGGGCTGTCTTTTGTATTAACTAAGATTCTCCACATAATCAATCAAAATATCCTTATAAGTCTCAATCGACTTAAGCTCCACAAACTCCTCGTCCCCATGCCAGTTTCCGCCACTAGGGCCAAATTCAATTGCGGGAATTCCATGAGCAGAGAAATACTGTGTATCCGCAGCCCCATGTTGGCCAAATAGAACGGCTTCTCCACCAATATGCTTTTCCACCACAGGTCTCAACTGAGTAATAAACCGATTATCCTTCTCGGTTGCTACTGGAATGCCGTGGAGTCCAACACGGACTTCTCCGCCTGAGATATTTTTGATTTGCTGAACAATTACATCCGGGTTTTGTCCTGGAAGATACCTTATATCCAGGGACATGACGCAGCGGTCTGGTACTTTATTAAAAACCTCTCCGCCAGAGATGATGGCAAGGTTAACAGAAGGGAAAGGGTAAAACTCCGAGTTTTCTTTTGTAAAAGGCAGGTCCAGGAGCTTTTCATAAACCTTATAAGCCTTTACAATCGCATTTTCGCCTTCCCATGGCCGGCTTCCGTGAGCGGATTTCCCGCTTATCTCCACTTCAAGTCTAAGGACGCCTTTAGCCTGTAGGGCAATCCCTAGCTGTGTCGGCTCTGAGCAAATGACAAAATCTCCACGATAGCCATTTTTGACTAAGTATCCTGAGCAATTGTAACCGCCGATTTCTTCATCCGAAACAATTTGAAGCTGGATCTTCACCCCAAGCTTGCGATCTCTCAATTCCTTCATCGCGACCATCATCGCTGCGACGCCTGCCTTCATATCCGCTGCACCACGTGCATACAAGCGCCCGTCTTTTTCAACAGGAATGAACTGGTCTTTTTTACCTGATACGACATCCACATGCCCGTTGAAAACAATTGTTGTATCCCCGTCGCCAATTTCACATACTAGCATTTTATATCCATTATTTTCAATTAAGTCAGGTTGTAATTCGTGCTCTATTAGCCACTGTTTGCAAAACTCCACAGCCTGATTGGCACCTTCCTTGGTGGAGCTTTCAATCAGCAGAAGTTCTTTTAACAATTCCTTCATAGTCTAACACTCCTAATATAAATATCTATCATTACATTACCACTAAAGACTATTTTAAACCGTATAAATAAATGGTAGGACTTTATGAGGAAAAATTGTAAATATATAATTCGCAAATATTGACATCATTCGGGGGGTTCTTACAAATATTAGGAAGTTAGTACTAATCCTTTACGTGAATTTTACGAAAAAATAAGAAAATTCAGGTCTTTCAGTCCATATTCCACATCTGTGTATCCTACTATAATTAAATTCGTGTGCTACCAATTTATTCAATAAGGAGATGGATTTCTTGAGAAAGCCTTTGCGCAAGTTTGGAAAATCTGTTGTTGCTACAACAATGGCATTATCCGTTTTGGCAGGACCAGTTTCATGGAAAACAGTTGTAGCTGCTAAGCCCGATATGGCAGGAAAGCATGAAGTACAGCTACGTATTCTCGGAACAACAGATATTCATACGCATTTATATAATTATGATTATTATAAGGATGCAGAAACCCTTGAGTTTGGACTAGCTAAAACAGCTACATTGATTAAAAAAGCAAGAGAAGAAGAGGCAGGAAAG
>NZ_JBAVFI010000627.1:0-2759 GCF_049588175.1 Mesobacillus sp. | reverse complement strand
GTATATACTAGTTAGGTCGAATAGTCAGAAGTCCCATGCACATTATGCTGAAAGGAATGGAAACGATTCCTTTGAAAAATGAAAGCGATATGACCCAAAATTCAATTTGGTTAATAAGTGCCAGATTGTAAGAAAAGTAATATGAATCGGGACTTTCGAATTAACTATTGCAACATAACGACATGCACGAGTAGTTAATCATGTGCTAACAGGATAAATTTCCTTTTAAATTGAATAAAAATAGAAATGAAGCGGGGTTTTATGAGAAATGAAACACGGAAGAAATGTTATTGTAATATATTGATTATGTTTTGGCAGTTCTTTTAAACAAGAAATAGAGGAATGATGCAATATTGCAAAAGTTAAGACAGCATCTTAAGATAGGAATATCAAACATAAAGGGGATAGAATATTGCGGACATATAACACGTTTTTTTCATATGAAGAGGTGACAATAAAAGGAGAATAGGAGATTACAAATGACAACCAATCTATTTCGCGGGCAATTTTTAAAGCTAACAGCTAAAAGAGACGGGGATACTGAAATTATTGCTAGGTGGGATGAAGATCCAGACTATCTTCGGAATGTGGATACTGACATCGCCCATCCGAGGCCGCAACAGTGTTTTGAAGATGAAGGAAATCCGAGCCCCAACAGCTTCTACTTCCGGTTAAGGACGATTGAGGATGACAGGCTTGTTGGCTTTGTCGTTATCCACCGCATCGAGTGGAACAACAGGGCAGGGAAGCTTGCGATTGGAATTGGTGATGCCAAGGACCGGAATAAGGGATATGGTTCGGATGCCTTGAAGCTGATCCTGCGTTATGCCTTCCATGAACTGAACCTGCATCGTGTCGGCCTGGATGTTATTGATTATAACCACGGAGCCATTCGTGCTTATCAAAAAGCTGGCTTCCAGATTGAAGGCAGGATGAGGCAAGCTGTTCATCGTGATGGCAGGATTCATGACCAGATTGCAATGGGGATTTTGCGTTCAGAGTGGGAAGGCTTAAATAAGAATAATTAGATTGTAGATTTAGAAACTCTATTGATGGAAGCGGAAATCCAGTTTTACACAGTCAAATAAATAAAGAAGCCTGACTGCACAGTTGAAAGTGCGTCAGGCCTTTTTTAAAGCTGTGCAGAGAGAGACTCTCCTCACATCATCAGTTATTATTCTGATGCAGTTTTTAAACTCTTTTTACCAAAACGGGATAAAAAGAATTTTTCAAATGCCCATCCAGCAAGTCCGCCAATCAAAGCGGGCAAGACCCAGCCGAGTCCTTCCGCATAGAGCGGCAGCGATTTTAGCGTGGAGGCAAGTGCTTCTGACTCGATTCCGAATGATTTAAGGCCGTCAATCACACTAACCATTCCCGCTGCGAAAACAGCTCCAACATAAACACCTCTTGAACCATTAAAGAAACGGTCAAGGAATGATAGTACCACAAGCACGATCGTGATCGGATAAAGGACGATCAACACTGGTACTGAAATTGAAATGATTTGGTTAAGACCAAGGTTGGCAATCAATAAGCTGATTACTGTAATAACAAGGGTAAACGTCTTATATGAAACTTTCGGCATCAACTTGGCAAAAAACTGGCTCGTAGCTGCAACTAGTCCAACTGCCGTTGTAAAGCAGGCGAGTGTTACAATCAGGCCGAGCAGCAGCATCCCTGGAGTTCCGAACATCAACTTTGCAGCTTCCGTTAAAATCGTACCGCCATTATCATAAGTCCCAACTGAAGCCATTTTAGCTCCAAGCAGCCCCACTGTAACATAGACGAAAGCCAATCCAATACCAGCAATCACTCCAGCCTTTAATGTTTCCCTGACAACCTGAGAACGTTCAAGTTGTTTTTTCTGCTGGACTGCGCTGATGACAATGATTCCAAACGCCAGAGCCGCAATTGTATCCATTGTCAGGTAACCTTCAAGGAACCCGGTAACAAATGGAGCGGCTGTATACTTTTCAGATACTTCTCCAAAAGAACCATCAAGCTGAAAGAAACTTCCCATTACCAGCAGGACAATCGCAGCAAGCATAACAGGTGTCAAAATGCTGCCAATCCGTTCAACCATTTTGGATGGGTTTAGACACACCCAATATACAAGTGCGAAGAATACAACCGTGAAAAGCATTAGTACCATCGAATGTGATCCTGATTCAGCCAGGAATGGTTTAACCGACATTTCAAATGCAACATTGGCACTTCTCGGAATCCCGAAGAATGGTCCAATTGATAAATAAACCGCTGCGCTGAAAACGACAGCGAATAATGGATGGACTCGTGAGCCGATTTCCTGGATGCCGTCCTTTGCCATTGAAATAACGACAACTGTAAGTAACGGCAGGCCAACCCCGGTTACAACAAAACCAAGCATTGCCGGCCAAAAGTTAGCTCCAGCTTCCTGTCCTAAAAATGGAGGGAAAATCAAATTTCCTGCCCCAAAAAATAATGCAAATAACATAAGGCCGATTGTTAACGTATCTTTTCTTTTCAAGCTTCCCATCCTTTTTCTCCTCCTAATATTATGTTTTGGCACTGAGAGTGTAGGAATTTCGGAACGGAATATTATATAGAGAAAAATAAAAACTCGCCCCTGTAAATAGGGACGAGTCATGCTCGCGTTACCACCCTGATTCCGCAAAACTATGCGGCCCTCATCAACGTACCATCATACGTGTTCCATTTAACGGCGGACAGACCGGCGAAAGCTTACTGTATTTCAGCTTTGCATCTCGGAGATGATA
>NZ_JBAVFI010000626.1:0-4037 GCF_049588175.1 Mesobacillus sp. | reverse complement strand
CCATACGTTATTTCACGGATCAGCTTGCTGACCTGGATGGAGGTGGCCACGTTATGTATGAAATATGCAAAAAATGCCAGACAGATAAACGCAAGGAACACGCCGACAGTCGCCGAAATCACATCGTTTTTATACCAGGACTCGCTCATGAACAAGAGCGACAGGGTCGAATAGACAAAGCCGCCCATGAAAATACCCAGCACCCTCATTGTGACAGGGTCCTCAACAAAGTTATTGAGTGTTCTCGGAGAAAACTGTGATGAATAAGTAGTTAAAACGACCATAATGGTTGAAAAAGTAATCGTCGTCATCGTCAATAAAGCAGCAGAAATTGAGCCCAGGATTGTCTGGGCTAAATCAAT
This sequence comes from Mesobacillus sp., assembly GCF_049588175.1. Lineage (GTDB taxonomy): Bacteria > Bacillota > Bacilli > Bacillales > Cytobacillaceae > Mesobacillus. The sequence continues at coordinate 3,675 of NZ_JBAVFI010000626.1, read as the reverse complement.
ACTTGTCATCAAGAACGAAGGAACAATCCCTTCAGCCAGCTCATTATGGTCGATATAGATGACAAGCAGCGCGAGTAAAAAAGCAAAAATACTATAAATGCCTGGCAACAGCCATATGCTTTCCCTAATCCTTAACACTATTTTCCGTACCAAACAATCCAGCTCCTCGGTTACCCACTCTTTCCTATCTTTATTTAGACCATTTGGAGCCTATTTAATCCTTTTTGTGCTGGATTAATTTTTTTCATCAAAACCAGCCAGCGAAGAACGAGATCAATAGTTAATACCCCAGATCGATTTGAGCTGGGGTGTGACTTCCTTGCCTTACGCATATCCTACCAGTTCCATAAATCCTATACCTTCCAATTCTTTTCTATTACCACTAGGAAGAATTTCAATCCCTTCTGCTCTGCACGTCCCCTCCCAAATTCCCTTGATGGGCCCGATGATTGGCATCTCCTGGTTTGGAAAGACTGCTTCAATGTGCAGTTCAATCGCAAACTCCGGTATACTTATCTGCCATTCTACTGGATATCTGGCATTGGTTTTTAAACTTTTCCAGTATTTTATTTTCTTAAAAGTTATATCCCTCGTGAACCGGATGGTACCATTCTTTTCTACTATATTCGCCATCGAAGAATCAGGTTTGCCTGAGGTCATTTCATTTAAAAGTAAATCGCGGCCATCGCTAAGCTGAATCCCAAACCAATTCCATCCTGACCCTTTTGCCAATGAATAATCCCTGCCCCATTGATGGTCGAACCAGCCTTGGCCTTTCACCGTTTCTGTTCCATTGTCCGTTTTTATTATTCCCTGGACCTTGTTCCGGGTAAAAGAATAGTAGTACAGATCATCCGGTTTCCCGTCGCCGCCAATTAACCCAACTGGCTTCAGAGGGGTGAATTCAAGCTGTACCTCTGAATCTCTTTCTTTTAAAAAAACGTCAAAAGCGTCCTCGGTTTCCCCCTTGAAGGTAAGTTTATGGCTGCCATAATTCAAATCAGTCGGATTTTCTATGATAGTAGTATTTTTAATCAGAGTATGAGGTGAAGGAATATCACCCTTTAATAGGCATTTATACAGCTTCCACATTCTATAATCAGTCGGGTGGAGCAGCAGGTGGAATGGCAGATAAATTGCCAGCATACCCATTTTCAATTTCCAATCGATACCCGAAAAATTGAATCGTTTTTTCCTATTTAAATCAATCAATGTATGGATGATATAATGCCCTTTGCCAATTTCAAGCTCGCCGACACGGAAAAAAGAGGCCATAACTGCATATCTCCCACCCCTGTCACCTTTAAGATGAGCGAAAAAGTACCACCATTCGATATTGGCATCATTATGAGGACGCACATCCTTTGGCAGTGTAATTCCATCCAATCGTTCATCATTCATCCCAGCACACACCTTCAGTTTTTAGTAAGGTATGCATGCACGGGCAAATGAGGGACTATAAGATGTTGGGTAATTAGATGGTCTGCACGAACGGCACGAAAAAAAATCCCTGGTGCCCAGATATCATTCGGATTATCAATTGCTTGAATTTAACCACGCAGTGGCATATTCTTAAGGATATATAATTCAGATTTAAGGATGGGATTAAGCTGCGTATCAATAAATTCATAAGTGAATCAGGAAAGACGTCCAGGCGCGGTGCTGACAGGCTGATTGAAGAAGGCCGCGTGACAATTAACGGGAAGGTTGCTAAAATCGGCAGCCAGGTAGATCCTGGGGATGATGTGAGAGTGAACGGCGAGCAAATCAGGATGGCCCAAAACTACGTTTATATAGCCCTGAATAAACCTGTTGGCATCACGAGTACGACCGAGAAACATGTAAAAGGAAATATTATCGACTTAGTCAATCACCCCCTGCGAATTTTTAATATCGGCCGCTTAGATAAAGACTCTGAGGGCTTAATCCTTCTGACGAATGACGGCGATATCGTGAATGAAATCCTGCGTGCTGAAAACAGGCATGAAAAGGAATACATCGTTTCAGTAGACAAACCTATCACGCCTGAATTCGTTAAAGCGATGTCAGAAGGCGTGAGGATTTTAGGAACGAAAACTCTGCCTTGTAAAATTGTCCAGCTTTCGAGATACGAATTCAACATAACGCTGACCCAGGGATTGAACAGGCAAATCCGCCGCATGTGTGAAGCTTTAGGCTATGAAGTATACAGGCTTCAGCGCATCCGGATCATGAATATTCACCTTGGTAATCTTCAGATTGGACAATGGCGCGACCTGTCGAAGAAAGAAAAGAAACAGTTATTCAGCGAACTGGATTATGAACCAAAGGAATGGTAAAAAAGAGGATGAGCATTTTCCGCTCATCCTCTTTTTTATGCTTCACAGCTGCGGGTTCCCTTTTCCCACCTAGCCCTGTTCTAAAGGAAACTGATATTAATAATGCCAAAAACTAATGGTACTTTTTTCGCTATTCCTTAAATAAATTGAAAAATAATAATTTAATTTCATAGAGAAAACATTAGGGGGATCATCTTGACACAGATAACAAGTAAAATTCTCTTTTTTCTAATGGTTAGTACCTGTTTAATTTTAATCGCACTATTTCCAAGGGATGCGATGGTGACTGGTAAAGGCAGAGCGGTAACAGTGGTTTATTCTTATGAATTTTCATGGCAGGTATATAAAGAGAATCTTACGGGCTTCTACAATGGGATGTTGAATGAAAAAACAATGGGGAAAACAAGGTATCATAAACCTGTTGAAGAGGAAATCGCGATCTATTTTCCGAGGAGTTTGAAAATCATCATCACAGCATTCTTCCTCAGTTTAGTTACTGGAATTGCTAAGGGTATATTTGATTTCAAGAAAACCCATAAGCCCGCCAACATTTTTGGGAACGGGACAACCTGGCTGTTTTTGTCCAATCCAGACTTTTTCATGATTCTCAGTGTGCAATGGGTGATCATCTTTTATTTCAATTGGATCGATATATTCGGCCATGAATACTGGTATAACTTCATCATCCCTTCTCTATTAGTCTCAATCTATCCATCTATGTACATCAGCAGAATCACATCTGCCGCGATCGCTGGTGAGGCGGTACAGCAATATGTTCAGGTAGCGAAATCAAAAGGTTTTAATCAAAATGCAATTATTCTGAAGCATATCCTGAAAAATTGTGCTAATCCAATCCTTAATAGCACTCCCTCAATGGTCATTTACATTTTGTCTAATCTTCTATTCGTCGAGTATCTCCTGGATTATAAGGGTGCGGCATATCGGTTGTGGCTGGCGCTCGATTTTAAATCAAGTATTTTCATAGGAAGAGAAACACTTTATGAGCCAAGCGTAGTTATTGGATTTGGAATTTGCTTTTTGGTCATTGTCTTGATTGTCCAAATAACCAGTCAGCTTGTTAGCAGGGTGATTGATCCTAGATAGGAGGGTGTTCATTTGAAAAATTGGTATTTAATTATTGGCACTGTCCTCTTAAGTCTTTTTTTACTCGTGACGTTTTTAGTCCCTCACCTGCCCTTTGTACAGGAAGGTCTTCAGATCAACCGCATAGTGAAGCTAGACGGACAATTTGAAAAGGCTCCTTTTCCTCCTTCTTCCAAGCATTTCTTAGGTACGGACAATGATGGCCGTGATGTATTAAGTCTCATTATTGCAGGAGCAAAGGATACAATCCTTT
>NZ_JBAVFI010000625.1:0-2484 GCF_049588175.1 Mesobacillus sp. | reverse complement strand
GTCATCGTGAAATGAACAGTCATTACACATAGCAATTACCCCTTTCATATTAATAGATTGTTTTGCATTATTAACATATGTATGGAGCAATGAATAAGATTGGACAAAGTGTTTGGTGTAAAGATACATTTTTACAGCAAAATGAAAGGGGAGGCGCCTTACATTGAAAAAGAAATCGATCTTTTGGATGATCAGTCTTCTATTATCATTTTTAGGATTTTTCCTTATAGAAAAAATCTTTACGATTAAACCTAATGTGATATCAGGGAATGGTAATCTCGGCCTCTTAATAATCATGCTTTTCTCACCTATTTTCCTTGCGAGTTACTTCTTGACGTTTCAGTTTGTAAAAGAAAAATCGAACAATGCAGAAAATAGAAAAATGAACGCATGGATTTTACTTCTTTCCCTTATATTTTGTGTGTTTTTGATGGCAGCCATCGTAAATTACGCAAATGAGCTGGTCATTGCTTTGGGAGGAACTCCAGCTAATCCTGACTCGAGGATTTATCGCTTTGGCTGGTTTAATCAGTACACGAATAGTATCTATTTCAATGTTTATACCTTTCTAATGACTCATATAATCGTTGTGATGGCCGCTGTATTATCTGTAAAAAGTAATTTTCGTAAACCAGCCTCATTTCACTGAATTGTTGTGTTGATCCAGGGTAGGACTATAGCATTTGAATATTTTAGTGATTCTTTCACAATCTTATCCCAGCCGTTGTCCATAATTCCATGGACAAGTGAATGAACATGGTTTTATTTGTATATTAAGTGTAGAGAGGGAATGGGATATGGAGAATAAACAGAAAATTTATTATCAACGGGGCACTGAGGAACTAAGAATGAAAAATGTTCGTGCTCATAACCTTGTTCAAGAATTTAACAATAGTGCTATAGAAGATTTCGCTAAGAAAGAGGGAATTATAAAGGAGCTATTTGGAAGTGTTGGAGTGAATCCTAGCATCGAACACAATTTTCATTGTGATATGGGCTACAATATTCACGTTGGTGACCATTTCTATGTGGGATATAATTGCACAATTTTAGATATGGCAGAAGTAAAGATTGGTCACAACTGTATGATAGGTCCTAATGTAGGGATTTATACTGCTGGGCACTCAATTGAACCAAAAGATAGGAATAAGAGTGGTTATGCTATATCAATTAAAATTGGTAATGATGTATGGATTGGCGGCAGCTGTGTAATCTTGCCTGGAATCAGTATCGGTGATAATTCGATTGTTGCTGCTGGTTCTATTGTTACGAAAGACGTACCTGCTAATTCAATAGTGGCAGGCAATCCCGCAAAGATCCTGAAAAATATTTAATAAAGGAAAATAAACTTGGCAAATCGCCAAGTTTTATTTTTTTATAAAAATTTAACACAACCTTATTTTTAAAAAGAAGATACACATATAGCCTTGCTTTGGGAATAAGATTTTTCCTGTTACCACAAGCTAAAAAGAACAGCATTCATGTTTTGAAAAAAATGGAATGGGGTAGTCGCTTATGACAGGAATTCTTTTAGCCCTTCTTGCAGCTGTTTCATGGGGCAGTATTGTGTTTGTCAGCAATAAGCTTGGCGGGGACGAAGACAGTCAAACGCTTGGAACGACAATTGGTGCCTTGTTATTTGCCATTGTGGTATTTATTTATAAAAGGCCGGATTTGTCGACGCTTATCTGGATTGTGGGCTTCATATCAGGATTGTTTTGGTCGCTTGGACAGAAAAATCAGTTTGGAGCTGTCCGGTACCTGGGCGTTGCTAAAACAGCCCCGATGTCAACCGGCCTGCAGCTGATTGGAACCACTTTTTTCGGGGTCTTTATTTTTAAAGAATGGGATACAAGAATGAGCGTCATCATCGGCATCGCGGCATTGGTGCTGATTATTGCCGGTGCGGTCCTCACCTCGCTGAACCAGGAGAAGGGAACAGACAAATCGAAAAGCTTGAAAAAGGGTTTTCTCGTCTTGCTGTTTTCAACTGCAGGCTTTGTCGGGTATGTGATTTTGATCCGCTGGTTCAATATTGATGGCTGGGCCGCAATCCTTCCTCAGGCGATTGGGATGGTCACGGGTGCCGTGCTGCTGACGATTCGTGAAAAACCATACAACAAGTATGCGGTAAGGAATATTGTAACAGGTCTGATGTGGAGTACAGGGAATCTCGGGCTTTTACTCGCATTGCCAAAAATCGGGGTAGCGACGAGTTTCTCGCTCTCACAAACGGGCATTGTCATTTCAACCATCGGCGGGCTCTTCTTTTTAAATGAACGGAAGAGTAAAAAACAGGTCTGGATGGTGCTGCTGGGCTGCTTGCTCATTGTCGCAGGCGGCGTATTACTGGGCGTTACAAAAAGATAAGGGAGCGATCTGAATGTATCCAAGTCTTGAAGGGAAAGTTGTGGTTATTACAGGCGGTGCAACGGGTCTCGGAAAAGCGATGGCTGAGAGATTCGGGGCTGAAAAGTCTAAGGT
>NZ_JBAVFI010000624.1:0-2748 GCF_049588175.1 Mesobacillus sp. | reverse complement strand
TGATGGATTTTTGTCTTCGATATTTTTCAATGCTAACTGAATCGATTCATTCAGGACTTCTTCTAATAAGACAACTTTGCCTTTACGTGTGGACATTTTCTTTCCATCCTTCAGCATCATGCCGAATGGAATATGAACCAAATGATCTGCCCAGTCAAAATTCATTTTTGTCAGTACTGCCTTTAGTTGTTTAAAATGAAGGCTTTGCTCATTCCCTACTACATATAAAGATTTCACAAATTGATATTGATCAAACCGATACTTAGCCGCTGCCAAATCCCTGGTAGCGTACAAAGTGGCACCGTCTGATTTTTTTATCAGGCAAGGAGGAAACTCTTCTTCATTCAGCATAACTACCTGTGCTCCAGCAGATTCCTCTAAAAGCCCGCTATTTTCCAGCTGCTCCACGATTTCATCCATTTTATCATTGTAAAAGGCTTCCCCAGCAAATGAATCAAATTCAATCCCCAGCAAATTATAGATCTTTGAGAATTCTTTCAGTGATTCATCTCTGAACCATTTCCACAGCTCCAAGGCAGTTTCGTCACCATCTTCCAGTCTTTTAAACCAATCGCGGCCGGTCTGTTCAAGTTCGGGATTAACTTCTGCCTCCTCATGAAATTTAATATATAGGGTCAGTAATTCTTTAATTGGATTCTTCTTCACTGCTTCTTCGGAACCCCACCGCTTGTAGGCAGTGATCAGCTTTCCAAATTGTGTTCCCCAATCGCCTAAGTGATTGATTTTAACAGGATTGTAGCCAGTTTTCTCGAGAATTAGAGCGATTGCATGACCAATCACTGTTGACCGAAGGTGCCCCATTGAAAAAGGCTTTGCGATGTTTGGGGAGGACATATCAATAGCAACAACACCATTGTTTCCTATTGAAACATCACCATAATGTTCTTTTTGCTCAATAATATTATTCAAAACATCTTGAGCAACACTGGTTTTATTTAAAAACACATTCACATAACCGCTTGCTGGTTCCACTTTTTCAAAAAGTTCCGGACTTACGCCTTGCAATCTCTGACTGAGTTCTTCGGCAATTTTTGCAGGAGCCGTACGCATAAGCTTTGCAAGCTGGAAACATGGGAAAGCCAGATCACCCTGGTTTGTAAATCTAGGTTTTTCTATCAGCCGCTCTGCTTCCTGGATGGTAAGCTTATCATCTAACTCTGACACTATAACTTCAGCATACTTCGTTACATACTTCATCCCAAACCCTCCCAAAAAAATAAAAAACTCCCGTCTCAATAAAAGAGACGAGAGTTAAATCCCGCGGTACCACCCTAATTGTTCCACAAAAGGAACCTGCTTGCATTGATAACGGAATCTCTCCGGCTTGCCCTACTGATTTCAGGCAGGCATCTCAAAAGTGCGCTTCATTATTCAGTCGCACCAGGCTTTCACCTTCCCTGGCTCGCTGCAGCAGACATTGAATAACTACTCTCTTTTTCATCGATTAGATATTTTTACCATTATATACAACCGTACTTAAACTTTGCAACCATTATTTTATGATTAATGCAGTATCAAATTCCTGAATAGATCTATTGCGTTCATCGAATCTTTAACTGTTGTTTCCACCTGTGTACTCACGAATAATTTTCTCCAGAAGGTTTTTGCCGGTTCATTCTTTTCAACTTGCGTGATGCTCCATTTTCCTGGAAACAGGTCAAAGAGTTTAACTGCAGCTTCTTTTCCAAATCCCATGCGGAAAAATTTCCTCATTACGAAGCAATTTTCCACCTTCTTATTGAAAACAACAATTGCTGACAAGTCGCAAATCTTATTCACCCCGCTTAGGGTAAGTAAATTCATAACAAATCTCTTTTCCATTTAGAGTTATTTTTACTATTTCATATCCTGTGCTGGAAGCTAAGATTTGAGATGAACCATCCTTTGATTTCTCCTCCCATTCACCTGTTGATTTAATTTTATTAAGGTAATTTCTGTATTCCTTCAAACTGGCTTTTTCCCAAATGTATTTTTCGGTGTGGCCATACTTCTCTACAGGTTCCAATCCAACCGGGAAAGGCAGAGTGTCATATCCATGTGTAGTATAAAGCTGTTCATCATGGATGTATGGCTTTTGATCCTTAAACTGCAATGTAGCAATTAAATGAAATATTTCTGCGTATTCAAGCTTTGGAAAGTCAAAACTGAAATGAGTGGTTTTATTCGCTGCATTAACGAAGAAGTGATAGCGCAGTGAAACATCTGTCATTTTCACATGTTCAATATAGAGAGTTGTGGGATAAGGGAAATGTTCCAATTCCTTTTCTACATACATTGCACCGGTGCTGGTTATCTTTTTTTGTTCATCTTCTGTCACTATATCTGCATAACCAACCGGTATTGAGCTTTCTTCTTTAAAAAACGTATAGCCATCTTTAGTTTTTTCCCCATGTATATTCGCTACTTTCCATGTGAATTGACTGTTCTTGCTTAAAGAGGAAACAGGTGCTTCCTGCGTTTCATAGTTTGATTGCAATTGAAATAGAATTCCTGCTGAAATGAACAGAAATAGGCTGGTAAGCAGTACATTCTTCCATTCAAATATTCTTAATACAGGTCTCTCATTTGTTTTTGCTCTAATTGAATTGGTGATCCGGTTACGAATTGCTTCTTTTTTGTAGGCAGCAGGTTTGATTTGTTTCAGAATCTTCCAATTTTCATCAAAATGATTGTTCAATTTGACTGCCTCCTTTTAACACATCCATTTTTTTCAAAGCTGCTAAAGCC
>NZ_JBAVFI010000623.1:0-3290 GCF_049588175.1 Mesobacillus sp. | reverse complement strand
ATGGCATGAGCCAGGTGAGCCAGTCTGTGTATCCAGAGGATGCACTAGAGAACGAATCATACCCAATGCAAACTTATCGGCGGTTTGCAGCTTCGGGCGGGGCGCTGTATCCAAACGAATTGTATATGTATTTAAAGGTAGAGGGTTTGCCAGATGGGGTGTACCATTATGACCCGGCACATCACCGTCTCGAACTGCTCCGTGAAGGGAATTTCGATTCTTATATAGAGCGAGCTCTTGACAATCGCTGCGATGTTTCTTCCTGTTTTGGCACGGCCTTTGTATCAACAATGTTTTGGAAAAACTACTTTAAATACAATAACTTCGCGTACCGCCTGCAAGGGTTGGATGCCGGTGTTCTGATGGGACAATTACTCGAGACAGCAAAGCGGTTTGGCTTCGCATCAGGGGTGTACTATCAATACCTTGATTCGGCAATCAATCACCTTCTAGGACTCTCTGACCAGGAGGAGAGCGCGTATTCGATCATCCCGCTCTCAGTAGAACCGACAAACTGGAGCACAAACGGACGAGAAATAGATGAGGATCTAACGGCTGAAGAATTGAAACTTGAGCTGCCTCCTATATACCCAGAAAACTATGAACGCTCACGACTGGTTAAAGAGTATCCTAGGTTAATTGAAGTGAATCGAGCATCCATGTTTGGTTCAACCAGCTTGTTTCAGAAGATTCGGGAACAGTCTCATGAAAAAGAATATGAGGACCCAGCAATAAAACTGCCTAAGGTAGAACCAATTTCATATGATTTAGCAGAAGTATGTAAAAAGCGATTTTCCCCGGAACTGGATTTTGTATTAGGTAAGGTAAGTCACGAGCAGCTAGCTACACTGCTGCAGGAAACAACCGCATCATTCACTTACCGAAACGACCTCGATGAAGCCTATATAAGCAATGAATCGCGTGTTTCAATATATGGCTGCTTTTATAATGTTGAGGGAGTTCCAAACGGCGCTTATTTTTATGACAGTACGAAACATGAATTATATGACATAAATCAAGGTGATCACCGACTTCATTTACAATCAGGATTGTCACTTGATAATGTGAATTTGCTCCAGGTACCTATATGCATGCATGTGGTTGGAAGCAAGGATTTTAATAAAGATACATTGGGGTATAGAGGCTACCGCATTATGCAAATGGAAGCCGGCATGCTCGTCCAGCGATTACTGATCACTTCATCAGCACTCGGGATGGGGGGGCATCCGCTCCTTGGGTTTGATACGAAGTTAAGTGATGAAGTTTACAAGATGGATTCAAATGGGAAAACGAGTTTAATTCAAATACCGATAGGGTTTTACCGGCATCGGCCTTGGTTGAAGGGGAGTTTGCAGAGCTAAGGTGAACATAGGGACGGTTCCATGTTCCTTTTGGGAACACGAGAACCGTCCCCATGTTATTATTTAAAATAAAAATCCTCTACCTTTTACAAAAGCATTTTGATATAATGATAAAAAAGTAAATAGTCTGGGTGAAGGTGCCTTTTCTGAATGTGCGATGATGCTTATTCAGGAGGGCACCTTTTTGTTTTCCCAGGGCAGTAAGCGCTTTCTTATTTTTGGAAGAGGAGGGAGTACATAATGTATCAATGCACATTGAAAAACCAAACCTTTACGTTTGCCTCTATTAAAGATGTATTGGCTAAGGCTAGTGAAGAAAAGTCTGGCGATAAAATGGCTGGGCTGGCTGCTGAATCATCTCTTGAGAGAATGGCAGCAAAGGTTGTTCTCAGTGAGACAACGCTGGAAGAAATCTATAAAAATCCAGTGATTCCTTATGAAGAAGATGAAGTGACAAGGGTGATCTATGATGACCTGAACGAATTCATCTACAATGAAATCAAGGCCTGGACAGTTGGTGAACTGCGAGACTATATCCTTTCTCACGATACAAAGAGCTCGGAACTGCTGCGCCTCAGCAAAGGATTAACAAGTGAAATGATTTCGGGTGTTGCCAAGTTGATGTCCAGTATCGATTTGGTCATGGCGTCACAAAAAATCAGGCCAACCGCACATTGCAATACGACGATTGGAGAAGAGGGAAGACTGGCGTTCCGCTGCCAGCCCAACCATCCTACAGATAATCCGGAAGGAATCATGGCTTCCTTGATGGAAGGTTTGTCGTACGGTTCAGGGGATGCGGTTATCGGCATCAACCCGAATAATGATACCGTCGAATCCGTCACACGCCTTTTAAAAATGTCTCATGATTTTATTCAAAAGTGGGGAGTTCCGACGCAAAACTGTGTGCTTGCACATATCACCACTCAGATGGAGGCATTGAAACAAGGTGCACCTGTCGCGCTAATGTTCCAGAGCCTTGCAGGAACAGAATTAGCGAATAAAGATTTTGGAGTGTCGAAGGAGATCATCGATGAGGCCCACGCTTTGATGGCGAAGTATGGTACATCAACAGGACCGAATCAGCTGTACTTTGAAACGGGACAGGGCTCAGAAGTCTCTCTTGATGCACATCTAGGTGTCGATATGCAGACTCTTGAAGCAAGAACCTATGGATATGCCCGCCACTGGAAGCCGTTTATGGTCAATAATGTTTCAGGTTTCATTGGTCCTGAAACCGTTTATGATGGGAAGCAGGTAATCCGAGCAGATCTAGAGGATCTTTTTATGGGAAAAATGCATGGGCTGCCAATGGGAATCGCGCCAACATATACAAACCATATGCAAGCTGACCAGAATGATCAGGAAATCGCTGGAATGCTGACAGCACTAGCTGGCGCAAACTTCTACATGGGTGTTCCTGGCGGGGACGATGTTATGCTGAGTTACCAGGATACAAGTTACCATGACGACGCCAGCTTGCGCGAAATGTTAGGTCTAAGACCGCTCCGTGAGTTTGAGGAATGGCTTGAAAAAATGGGAATCATGAAAAATGGGCGTTTGACTGAAAAAGCAGGCGACCTGTCGATTTTTAAATAAGAAAGGAGGAACCACATATGGATATATCTGCAATTGTAAAACAAGTAATGGATGAGCTTGAGAAAAAGGGTACACAGCAAACGAATAGCGCAAAAACCTTTACCAAAATACCAGAATCAAAGATTAATTATCCAACCAGCGAAAAGGTGATTGATTACAAGAAAGATAAAAATGTTGGGGTAGATAACCCGGTTGATCGGGAAATGATCCAGCGAGCTAGATCGATTACACCAGCACGAATTGGGATTGGACGAACAGGAACGAGGATGAAGACAAAAGACTATCTCGATTTCCGAATTGATCACGCCGCTGCGCAAGATGCCGTTTTCC
>NZ_JBAVFI010000622.1:0-8298 GCF_049588175.1 Mesobacillus sp. | reverse complement strand
CAGCAGAACCGCTTCGTCTTCACGAAGAAAGCAGAAAAAGGATTAAAAAAGAGACCTTTGAGTAGTAATCCAATATCCAATTCGCTTTTACAGGCAAATTTACTTTTAACAAGGCTCTGTTAAAGCTGAATGTTGATTTTTAAACCCTGTTGATTGTAGTGGAAGGCGCGTAGACTCCTGCGGGCGCAGCTGGACAGGTGAGACCTAGGTGAAATGATTCTCGTGAGGAATCATTTGCACCCCGCAGGAGCGAAGCGACGAGGAGGCTCAGTGCCAGCCCCTAGAAGAATTTGTTTATGAAATAGCCGGCAGGTGGGCTTTTTCATAATTCTTCCGCGGAAAGCGATGCGCCTGGAACGGAAATCAACAGACCTGTTTTACTACCAACCAAAAACAAAAAAACTGTAGACAAGCTCGCTCTAATCGAGTTTGTCTACAGTCTAAAATCCCCTGCTTCAGGGGATTTAAATCAGTTTAAAATAAAGCTCTAGCCACTTTCTTAGACATCCTCTTCATTTTTCTTCCAGACATCATATTGTTGTTGGAAGCATAATTATAGGCTGCCATACCAGCGCCAAATGCAATAACGGAGGTTAACATTTTATTCATGTGTTTCACCTCTTCAGTTTATTTTACATGCCATATTGACGTTGATCTTCATCAAATAAGTCGTCAAGGGAGCTTAATGTTCCATCTTCCTCGACTTGGTGGGTATGAATCAGACCTTTGGATAGAGACAGTTCAATAAAGCAATTCCAGCAATAGTATTGGTTTATGCCAATTTTGCCTATATCCTTGCTTCTGCAATTGGGACAACTTAACATACAGGGACACCTCATCTCGATTTGACAGTGACGATGATGGCATCCTTTCCGATTGCAGGCGGATCAATGGACTTGACCACACGCTTCCCATTCGTGATATCCGAAAAAAAGCCATCCGTTAATTCGTACCCTACAATCGTTCCCATTTCCTCCATGAAATATACGTCTTCCAAAAGTCCTAACTGTTCTCCTTCCTTAGAAAGAAGCTTTTTCCCAGCAAGGCTTTGGTGATGTTCAAATGTATATTCAGGCTCTGTCTCCATTGATTCCAGTGCTGACTGATCGTTAATCATAATCCCATCACAGCCAAAAGAAACAACATTGCCAACCTTTACTTGACACGTTTTCTTAATGAACGCACCCTTTTTAACAAGTAAGCCTACTACGCTTCCACTGCTTGAAATGCTCACATCACAAACTTCGCCCAGTTTTTGCCCACTCGCCAATTCATACACAGGAAGACCCTTTAATAGTGAAAATGTCCGCAAAAGTGTGTCCCGCCTTTCCGAACATTTTTAGTTTCCGCTCTCCTCCAGGAATTCATAAGGTGTAACGTTTTCCATTGGGCTTGAAGATTTTGTTTCTGAAGTTTTTTAGAGGCCGAAGCCAACTGGTTTTAAACTGACTGAATGTTGATTTCACTGTGTTTGAAAAATAACCGGAAGAATTCCCTTTAAATTAGGAAATATCCATATTTCCTTAAGAATAAGCGGAGTTTTTCCGTTTATATGATGCAAATCTTTAGGATTTTGGCTTATTTAGAGCAGTTAACCGGAATTCCTCCGCTTATATCTGCTTCTAAGCTTCCTCATTATCCATTAGCCGGAAATTTTCCGCCTATTACTTCTCATACCTATTCGAAAATCATCAATGAATAATGACAGAGCCAAAGCCAAAGAAAAACGTGGTTTTGTAAATAAAAAACACAGCATTTTGCAGTCCAATTGGCGAGGTAACAGAAATCTTCTCTGTACTCTTACATTTTGATATACAAATTGGACTACAGTTACACGCCTATTTTTATAATTATTCGCGTTATATCAATAAAAAATGACCATCAAATTCACATACAAATTGATGGTCATTTTAATATACATTTTGGAATTTTGTGACAGGTAACAGAACCCGTTAAGTTAATAAGCGGGTTTCCGATATTTTTCAGCTTCCACGTTCCTCCATGAAATCGTATGGAGTGACATTCTCCATGCCAATCATCGGGTCTGCGTTCTTTATTATTTTTAAGTAGTTAACTCCCTCTTCATTTACACTCTCGTTCTCCCCTGGATTTACTACCTTCCGCTCAGAAGATTCATCAGAAAGAATGTCTTCCTTTGCTCTCTCTTCTCCACCTATCTCCGGAAGCATTTCAACAAGCTTTTCGACTAGTGTAGTATTCCGCTCTGTATCTTGACCGCGTTCAATTCCCATTTTCAAGGCATCCTCTTCGCCTACCAGGATCAGGAATTGTTTGCTTCTCGTAATCGCAGTATAAATAAGATTCCGGCGCAGCATCCTGTAGTAGCTTTTTACGACAGGAAGAACGACAATCGGAAATTCACTTCCCTGCGATTTATGGACTGAACAGCAATATGCATGTGTAATTTGTGATAAGTCTGGCCTGTTATAGGTTACTTCAATGCCATCAAATGAGACAATTAGCTGGTCTTGTTTTTCGGTATTTTCCTTTGCATAGAAAATCGCGACTACTTCTCCCATATCGCCATTGAATACATTTGCCTCAGGCTGGTTCACAAGCTGCAAAACCTTGTCGCCAATCCGGTATTTTATATCTCCAAAAGCCAGCTCTTTCCGTGAACCATCAGGATTAGGGTTGAACAACTCCTGCAAAAGCTCATTCAAGCGGTCAATTCCCGCAGGTCCTCGGTACATCGGAGCAAGAACCTGGATATTCCGGGGTGAATACCCCTTCTTCTTTGCGTTGGCAACGACCTTTTCGACAACCTGTGGAATCTGGTTCGTGGTGCATTTGATAAAAGAACGATCAGGCTTTTGTACGGATATATCACTAGGAGATTTTCCCTTTTTAATTTGGTGCGCAAGGTCGATGATGGATGATCCTTCCGCCTGACGATAAATATCCGTCAATCGGACCGTTGGAACCCTTCCGGAATCGAGTAAATCCTTGAGCACCTGACCCGGTCCTACAGAAGGAAGCTGATCTTCATCGCCTACCACAATAACTTGAATATGGTCTGGCAGTGACTTGAATAATTGATGTGCAAGCCAGATATCAACCATTGAAGTTTCATCAATAATCAGAAGCTTGCCCTCTAGAGGCTGGTCCTCGTTATGTTCAAACCCTGATGCTCCATTCCAGCGAAGCAGCCGGTGAATCGTAACGGCTGGAAGCCCAGTTGATTCGGTCATCCGCTTTGCGGCGCGGCCTGTAGGAGCGGCAAGCAGGAATGGGTAGGGTTCTTCTTTTTTATAATCCTTAGAATCCAGTGAACAGCCATGTAATTCAGCATACAACTCGACAATCCCTTTTATAACAGTGGTCTTCCCCGTTCCAGGTCCCCCTGTCAAGATCATCATCGGGGACATCAGGGCTGTCTGGATCGCTTCCTTTTGGCTTGGCCCGTATTGGACGCCCAGACGTTCCTCCAGATTGCCAAGGGCAAGCAGAAACTCCGATTCAGGAAACTGGTTTTCATACTCTGTCTGTTCAAGAATTCTTTTAATATTTTTAACAAGCCCTTTTTCTGAAAAATAAAGTGATGGCAAATAGATTTTTTGTTCTTCAGCCATAAGCTTGCCTTCTTCGCCTAGTTGAATCAATTCTTTGGAGATATCAGTGAACTCAATCTCTATATTTTGGTTGTCTTCTAAAAGCTTTTTCACATCGACCAATAAAGACTCTCCGTCCATGAAAACATGCCCGCCTTGTATGCTCGAGTTTTCAAGAGTATACAGACAAGCCGCCTTTATACGGTCTGGATGATTGCCGGTCAACCCAAGCTGGCTCCCTAGCTCATCCGCCCTCCCAAAGCCGATGCCTTCAATGTCCTCGACGAGTTTATATGGATTGTTCTGGATCACTTCAATGGCCTGCTCTTTATATACCTGGTAGATTTTCATCGAGAGCTGCGGACCGAATCCATATTGATTCAATGCGACCATTACCTGTTCAAGCCCCTGATGCTCCATCAGGGTATCGTATAAGTCCTTAGCCTTTTCTGGTGCAAGCTTTGGGATCTGATCAAGCACTGAAGGGTTCTCCACAATTCTGGTTATCGCCTTTTCTCCAAGTGTTTCCACGATTTTCTCGGCTGTCTTTTTACCGATGCCCTTAAAAAGATCGCTCGATAAATAACTGACGATGCCTTGTTTTGATTGCGGCAGGTCCTTCCGAAAATGCGTAGCTTGAAATTGCGTCCCGAATTTCGGATGCTCTTTCACTTCACCAAAAAATATGTAGGTTTCTTGCTCGTGAACACGGGGGAAATACCCTGTAACGACCGCTTCCTTATCCTCATACTGTTCATTTGTTTCCTCGACCCTGATCCGGAGTACTGTGTAAAGATTTTGTTCGTTATGAAAAATAGTGACTAGATGCTTTCCCTTCATGAACTTTCCCTGCTCTGAAAACAAATCAAGCGAGTCTTGCTTTTCCAATGGATTCCCCCCCTTTCTGCAGATTCACGTATATTATTGGAGATCCTGCCCCTCAATCAACTTTTTGCCATGTCCAGCCAGCAAGTGATCAGGCTGAACTTCTATGGCGCGGTTGAACATTTCCAGCGCCTTTTCGCCATCTTCCTTAAAACCGTATGCAACCCCTAAATTATAAAGTGCATCGGCATGCTCAGGATCAAACTGCACTGCCTTCCCAAGACTTGTGATCGCTTCGTCGATAAAACCTTCTCGTGCGAGGCATAATCCATATTGAAAATGAGCTTCAGCGTCATCTTCAAGAAGCTCCGTGCTTCTTTGTAAATACGGAAGAGCAAGTCTGCTATTGCCCATCTGTGCAAGGCTCATTCCAAGCATGAAGTAATTGTCCCCTGTTTCGAGACCTTTTTTCATTGCCAGCTCAAACATATTCTTGGCTTCCTCGAAATTTTGTGCATCATAATAAACGCCGCCTTTGCTGTAATAGGCCGCGGTGGCATTCTCATCAAGGTTGATTGCCTTATTGTAAAAATTCAAAGCTCTATCGGTGTCACCGACTGCTGTCAGTACATTCCCGAAATTTATGTATGCTACAGGATCAGCTGGCTTAGCATCAATTGCTTCCATGAAAGCCTGAGCCGCTTCCTCCCATTTACCTTCCTTCATTAACTGAATTCCCGCCTGGTTTTTATCCATTTTCACCACTCCAATCTCCATGCAAGTATACCATAAACCTGCGCATTTTAAGTTACCCTATGTTCATGCAAGAATCCCCGGCGATGCTAACCCGCCGGGGATGAATTCAAGATTATTAACCGACATAAGTCAATTTGCTGCCAGCCTTGAAAATCTCGTCAATCGTTCCGCCTCCGAGACATTCTTCGCCGTCATAAAATACGACTGCCTGCCCTGGAGTCACAGCCCTGATTGGTTCTTTAAAGAAAACTTTTGCTGTGCCATCCTCTTGCATTTCAACAGACACAACATTGTCAGGCTGGCGGTAACGGAATTTGGCTGTACAGTCAAAGGTCTTTGGCTTTTGCTTGTCCGAAACGAAGCTGATATTGACTGCCGTGATGCTGTCTGAATAGAGCAACTCATTATGGAAGCCTTGCTCAACAAGCAGAACATTGCTTTCGAGATCCTTACCAACGACAAACCAAGGTTCTCCTGATCCGCCAATTCCAAGACCTTGGCGCTGTCCAATCGTGTAATACATCAAACCGTCATGCTTCCCTTTTACCTCACCGCTCATCGTTTCCATATTCCCAGGCTGGGCTGGAAGGTAATTGCCGAGAAGCTCCTTGAAATTTCTTTCGCCGATAAAGCAAATGCCTGTACTGTCTTTCTTTGCAGCAGTTGCAAGACCTGCTTCTACTGCCAATTCCCTGACCCGCTTTTTCTCCAGGTTCCCAATTGGAAAAAGGACTCTTTCCAGCTGGCTCTGGTCGAGCTGGTTCAAGAAATAAGTCTGGTCCTTATTCTCATCAAGGCCGCGAAGCATCTTACGTTCACCATCGCGGTCTTCCACACGTGCATAATGGCCTGTTGCAAGATAATCTGCACCTAGATTAAGGGCATGCTCAAGGAATGCCTTGAATTTGATTTCCTTATTGCACATAACATCAGGGTTTGGCGTCCTGCCCGCTCTATATTCATCTAGGAAATAAGTGAAAACCTTATCCCAATATTGTTTTTCAAAATTAACCGCATAATAAGGAATGCCAATCTGATTGCAGACACGGATTACATCCTCATAATCCTCTGTTGCTGTACAAACGCCGTTTTCATCAGTATCATCCCAGTTTTTCATAAAAATACCGATGACGTCATATCCCTGCTCCTTTAAAAGCAGCGCAGCTACCGAAGAATCGACACCTCCAGACATCCCAACCACCACTCTAGTATCTTTTGGTGATTTTTCCATTATGCTTCACCTCTTTTCTTTCAAAACTATTTTCCCTGACTGCTACCTTTTTTTCGTCAGCCTCTGAACAATTTTAGCTGTTTCTTCTGCAGCTTTTTCAACCTGAGCTCTCGTATTATTTAAACCGAAACTGAAACGGATCGAATTGGTTAAACGGTCAGATTCCTTTCCAAACATCGCAACGAGCACATGAGATGGGTCAATCGAGCCAGCTGTACATGCTGAGCCGCTTGATGCAGCTATACCTGCGAGATCAAGATTAACTAGCATCGCCTCGACATTCGTTCCTGGAAAGCTTAAGTTTAAAATATGCGGCAGTGAATTTTCAAGCAATCCGTTCTGCTGGAAAGAGATTCCGCTCGTTTGAAGTTTGTCAATGAACACATTCCTGAACTCATTAAAAGCTGTACGTTTGCTTTCAAGTTCCTTTATAGATAGCTCAACAGCTTTACGGAAGCCCGCAATCGCAGCGACGTTCTCAGTCCCTGCTCGCCGTTTCCGCTCCTGTTCACCGCCGAACAGCTGACGAGCCAGCTTAATTCCATCACGAATAAATAGAAAACCCATTCCCTTTGGTCCATTGATTTTATGGGCCGAAACGGATAGAAGGTCTACCTGCAAATCATCAACCATCAACTTTTCAATTCCGTACGCCTGTACAGCATCTGTGTGGAAAACGGCCTGGTGTCCCGACAGCAGTTTGCCTATTTCACGGATTGGCTGGATTGCGCCAACCTCATTGTTTCCATGCATGATGGTAACGAGGATGGTGTCTTCCCTTAAAGCCTGGGCGACTGCCTGCTCTGACACTTGGCCATTCTTATCCACAGGAAGATAGGTCACCTCAAAACCACGCTTCTCCAGTTCTTCACAGCTGTGCAAAACAGCATGGTGCTCAATCTGGCTCGTAATGATATGTTTACCTTTTGTACGATTGTTTTCCGCATAACCGATAATCGCCAGGTTATCTGCTTCGGTTCCACCGCTTGTGAAAATGATGTTATTTGCTTTCGTCCCAATGCTGGCAGCAAGTTCATGCCTGGTGTCATCCAGGATTTTGCGTGCTTCACGGCCGAAATGATGAATGCTTGATGGATTTCCAAATTCAGCTTCCATCACTTTTACCATTGCGGCCAAGACTTCAGGATGGATCGGTGTAGTTGCAGCATGATCCAAGTATATTCTTTCCAAAATAATACCCTCTCTTCAGAAGATTTTCACTGTTGAATACTAAATATAAAACATATAGGCGTCCGATTCGCCAAAGTTGTCTGTATGGTTTGCCAGGTCCTCGATTGTAGTGTTATCAAGCACATCCTTCACCGCGTCCCTGATCCGGGTCCATAGCTCACGCTTCGCAGGTTCCTCGTCCTCGATTCCCTCTACAATGCTAATAGGGCCTTCCAATACACGGATAATGTCACCAGCCGAAATTTTTGACGGCAGGTCTCCCAGGATGTAACCGCCATATGCGCCGCGAATACTTTTAACAAGGCCAGCATTTCTGAGCGGAGCGACTAATTGTTCTAAGTAATGCTCAGATAAATCATTAGTATGCGCAATAGACTTTAGGGAAATAGGGCCTTCCCCATATTTCTTGGCAAGTTCAATCATAATCGTAAGTCCATACCGGCCTTTAGTTGAAATTTTCATAAAAGCACCTCTATTTCATTTCTGAAAGGTTATTTTTTTAAACAGGTATCACAGATTATATATTTTATGCCCCATACGGCATTTATAATTAAATTTTAACAAAATCCTCAGTCAATAGGTAGGCTTTTGACATTATAGCACAAATTGCATGGACAATGCGCAAGTGTGCCGTTCGTGTTATTGTATAGATACGAATATATGTTTTATTGGAGCGATGGATATGAATCTAAAACCTCTCGCTTTCAGGATGAGACCTCGGAC
>NZ_JBAVFI010000621.1:0-1829 GCF_049588175.1 Mesobacillus sp. | reverse complement strand
GATTAATATTGTTGGAGGCTGCTGCGGCACAACCCCTGCCCATATAAAAGCGATTGCGGAAAAAATGCAGAAACGTCAGCCACGCCAAACGGATGCAAATCCTAATCATATGGTCTCAGGAATCGAGCCATTCATTTACGACGACCCAACTTTAAGGCCGATCATGGTCGGTGAACGAACAAATGTCATTGGTTCACGGAAATTTAAGCGCCTTATATCAGAAGGGAAAATCGAAGAAGCAGCGGAAATCGCCAGAGCTCAGGTCAAGAATGGCGCGCATGTCATCGATATTTGCCTTGCAGATCCTGACAGAGATGAGCTTCAGGATATGGAGGATTTTATCCCGGAAGTAGTCAAAAAGGTAAAAGTCCCGCTAGTCATTGATTCGACAGATGACAATGTAATCGAAAAAGCCCTTACCTATTCACAAGGAAAAGCGATTATTAATTCTATTAACCTAGAAGACGGTGAGGAGCGCTTTGAATCAGTAGCCCGCCTGATTCATCAATACGGTGCGGCCGTGGTAGTTGGAACGATTGATGAAATAGGCATGGGTGTCACTGCTGAAAGAAAGCTGGAGATCGCAAAACGTTCTTACGATTTACTAGTGAATAAATATAAAGTTCCACCTCAGGATTTAATATTTGATCCGCTTGTTTTTCCCGTAGGAACTGGGGATGAGCAGTATATTGGGTCTGCAAAAGCAACAGTTGATGGAATCAGGATGATAAAAGAAGCTTTCCCTGAAACTCAAACCATTCTGGGAATAAGCAATGTTTCGTTCGGCCTCCCTCCTGTTGGCAGGGAAGTGTTAAATTCTGTTTTTCTATACCGCTGCACCCAGGCCGGCCTAGATTATGCCATAGTAAATACAGAAAAGCTCGAACGCTTCGCTTCGATCAGCCCTGAAGAAGTTGCTATGGCAGAGGAGTTATTATTCAACACAACAGATCAGTCCCTGGCTGAGTTTACGGATTTCTATCGTGATAAAAAGAAGGAATCAAAAAGCACGCTTCCCGATATGACACTTGAAGAAAGACTAGCTTACTATATTATTGAGGGAACAAAAGAAGGCCTGGTTCCAGACCTGGATGCCGCGCTCTCCGCCTACCCTGCCCCACTTGATATCATTAATGGACCATTAATGGATGGGATGAAGGAAGTCGGCAGGCTGTTCAATGACAATCAATTGATCGTAGCCGAGGTACTTCAGAGTGCGGAAGTCATGAAGGCTGCCGTCTCCCATCTGGAACCGTATATGGAAAAGAATGAATCTGCTTCCACAAAAGGCAAGGTGCTTTTGGCCACAGTTAAAGGCGATGTACATGATATTGGCAAGAACCTTGTTGAAATAATCCTCAGCAATAATGGATACGATGTGGTCGACCTTGGGATCAAGGTGAACCCGACGGTACTAGTAGAAGCAATAAAAAAAGAAAAACCTGATATCGTCGGCCTTTCAGGACTGCTTGTCAAGTCAGCCCAGCAAATGGTCCTGACAGCACATGACATGAAGCAAGCGGGAATTAACGTCCCTATTTTAGTTGGCGGAGCCGCACTGTCAAGAAAGTTTACAGATACGAAGATTGCCAAGGAATATGACGGTCTTGTATTGTACGCAAAGGATGCAATGAACGGATTATCCCTTGCCAATCAGCTCCGGGAACCTGACGGCTACGAAAAGTTCATGATAGAACATAAGGAAAAACAGGAGGCTGCCCTGTTAAAACCAGCTTTTACTCGTGAAAAAAGCTCTGCAACCGCGGTTTTGGATCGTCCAAAAGCAGTCGCGACTGCACCTGTTTTTATTCCCAAGGATACGAAAAGGC
>NZ_JBAVFI010000620.1:0-1531 GCF_049588175.1 Mesobacillus sp. | reverse complement strand
GTACTGTCAGGATCAAGCCTGTCACCGTTACTGACAGAAGAATCAACAATGGTAAAATATCAAACTCAAAACGCTGGGTTACTTTTACATCGTAGTTGGTAATTCGTCTGTAGAGCGCCATTGCCGCCCCGATCAATACCATGATGGCACCGATATTCAATCCGTTATAGACGATCTCCGCGAAAATTCCGTGAGCCGCCATCGTGATTGTCGGAACATCGAACACGATGATCTGGTAGGTTACCGGGTCAATCAGGTCGAAGCGCATCCAGCCGAACGTAAGTCCAAAGGTAATTGCGAAGCTGATGATGCAGCCCCATGAAATCATCAAGTGCTGAATACCGCGGTACAAACCGCGCTGGAAAATGAATTTTTGCAGGATAATATTATCTATGAACGTTGTTAAAATTGCTTTTGAATTACGTTTCAACCGTTCTTTATTGAAAAGGTTTGAGACGCTGCGTGTAGCGACACGGTTTGTGGCTTTTCGCCACATCCAGAAGCTCATCCGAATTGTCAGTCCAATCGCAAATACTGCCGATGAAATCGCATAGCCTAAAAGCGCCATGTCAATATGCACAAATTTGGAGGTTGAAACCCACATAGAGAAAAATAAAATGAGCACAACGCCAAAGGAATACATGCTTGTTTTTGAGTAAAAGGATCTCTCGAATTTGTACAACTTTGCTACCTCCCTGTAAATCGTTTCCGATTTCAAAAGTTATCTTAACATGGAAAAACAGTAATAAAAGGATGAAATTGTAAACACTTTGTGAATAGTGAAAAATTGATTTATCAACTTACCTCCATGGCGAACCTTCTTTAATTAAATCTTAAAATAGGGCATATAAAAGATATGTGAAGTCCGTCACACCTGAAGGGAAATGGACAGGAAGGACACAAATTCGTAATAAATTAACTCAGGTGAAACAAAAATCATAGGGAGTCCCTTGTAAGTTATGGTAAGGTGATTGCATTTAAAAGTTGACTTATTAGAAGTTGGACTTGTTTTTGCCTATACTTAAACTAATAAAGCAGGAAGGGTTGGAGATTATGGACAATTTCAAAGCTTTTATCGTCAATAAGACTGAAGAGGATTTCTCGGCAGAGGTTAAAACGATTAATCTAGAGGATCTGCCTGCAGGAGATGTCGTCATTAAAGTTGCTTATTCAAGCGTCAACTATAAGGACGGGCTTGCAAGTATACCGAATGGAAAAATTGTCAGGTCCTATCCTTTCGTACCTGGCATCGACCTTGCCGGCACGGTGGTCAGCTCCAACGACAGCAGATTTATGGAAGGTGACAAGGTCATCGCAACAAGCTATGAAATCGGCGTGTCTCATTTTGGAGGATATAGTGAATATGCGAGAATTCCAGGGGACTGGATCGTTCCTTTGCCAGAAGGTCTTTCTTTAAGGGAATCGATGGTTTATGGAACTGCAGGGTTTACGGCAGCTCTGTCTGTCCACCGCCTTGAAGAAAATGGGCTGACACCAGATAAAGGAAAGGTACTTGTTACAGGTGCTACCG
>NZ_JBAVFI010000619.1:0-4449 GCF_049588175.1 Mesobacillus sp. | reverse complement strand
GCTGCGTATCATAAATGGCTATGATGGAAATAGAAGGAAAAATAAAATATTTCGTGTGAGGAAATAGTGCATTTAAAGGAAAATATTACAGTCTTGTCGAATAATATACTATATATATTCAGAATTTTTAATTAATACTGATCGCTTTTTAAATACTTGATTGTGTCAAAGGTCTGTGCTGATTTTTAGCACCTGACGCCCCGCGGAAAGCGAGTGCCTGGAGCGGAAATCAACAGACAAGTTAAACGAAGTCTTAATTTTGAAAAATTTTACAGGAAATCAATGTATTTATTAAGCCATCGGCCATGTTTCGGTGAAGTCGAATAGGGAAAGAACTGGTGAAGCCAGCAATACCCGTTTATGTTGTTTAGGAGTGAAGTTTGTGAAGAAAATCAGCTTGTTAGGTGCTACAGGATCGATTGGAATTCAAACCCTCGATGTAATCAGGGAGCATCCAGAAGAATTTAAACTAGTATCAATGTCTGCTGGCCGAAATATGGAACTTACCAGAAAAATCATTAGTGAATTCTCCCCGGAGCTAGTTTCCGTCCAGGAAAAGTCAGATGCTGAAACTCTAAAGAGTGAATACGGCAATATAAAGATTGTTTATGGAAGTGAGGGTCTTAAAGAGGCAGCTGTCTTCCATAAGTCCGAAATCCTTGTTAACGCAGTCCTGGGCAGCGTGGGTTTAAGTCCAACATTAGAGGCGATAAAAGCGAAAAAAACGATCGCTATTGCCAATAAGGAAACTCTAGTCACAGCGGGGCACATTGTCATGGAGGAAGCGAAGCGCCATAATGTTTCCATATTGCCTGTAGACAGTGAGCATTCTGCTATTTTTCAAGCCTTGCAGGGCGAGAAAGAAAAAAATATTGAGAGGCTGATTCTGACTGCTTCAGGAGGCAGCTTCAGAGACAGAACGAGGGATGATTTAAAAGGTGTAACTAAGACCGATGCCTTGAATCATCCAAATTGGTCCATGGGGGCGAAAATAACCATTGATTCAGCTACTATGATGAATAAAGGACTTGAAGTAATTGAGGCACATTGGCTATTTTCATTGCCATATGACAGGATATCAGTCCTGCTCCATCGAGAAAGCATCATCCATTCAATGGTTGAATTTCATGATACCAGCATCATTGCTCAGCTCGGAACCCCCGATATGAAGGTTCCTATTCAATATGCTCTTACATATCCAGACAGGCTGCCTCTAAGATCGGGAACAAGGCTGAATCTTGCTGAAATCGGCAAGCTGCATTTTAAGGAAATGGATTTTGACCGTTTTCGATGTCTAAAATTCGCATATGAAGCCGGAAAAGCGGGCGGTACATTGCCGGCAGTAATGAATGCGGCTAATGAAGCAGCAGTCGCTGCCTTTTTGGAGGACAAAATCACTTTCCTGCAAATTGAAGACATGATTGAAAAAGCAATGGACGGCCACGAAATTATAAAGAACCCAAGCCTTGAAATAATTCAAGAGGCTGATAAAGAGACGAGAAGCTTTATACATTCACTGTTATAAAGCATAGATTCTCTAAGATTGAAAGAAGTGGATTCTTATCCTTAAAAAGGTGGTTAGATAATTTGAATACAGTTATTGCCTTTATTGTCATTTTTGGAGCCCTTGTTTTCTTTCATGAATTGGGCCACTTAATCTTTGCCAAGCGCGCTGGCATCCTATGCCGAGAATTCGCAATCGGCTTCGGCCCAAAGGTATTTTCACATAAGAAAAATGAAACTACCTATACCATTCGTCTTTTGCCAATCGGCGGATTTGTCCGTATGGCTGGCGAAGATCCAGAAATGATTGAGATTAAACCCGGTCACAGGATAGGCTTATTGTTCAATGGCAACGAAGAAGTTACCAAAATCATCCTCAATAACAAGGAAAAGTTTCCAGATGCACGAATTATTGAAGTTGAGAAAGCTGATATCGAACGCGATCTCTTTATTAAAGGGTATGAAGAGGGCGAGGATGACACGCTTATCAAATCGTTCCCAATCAGCAAGACAGCAGTGTTAGTCGAAAATGGGACTGAAACCCAAATCGCCCCATATGACAGGCAGTTTGGATCTAAAACATTAGCACAAAGGACAATGGCCATTTTTGCTGGGCCTATGATGAACTTCTTGCTTGCAATGGTCATTTTTATCATTCTTGCCCTTTTTCAGGGTATCCCGTCTAATGAACCTCTATTGGGCAAATTGACGCCCGATGGCAGTGCGCTCGATGCAGGCTTAAAAGAAGGCGATATCGTGAACAGCATTGAAGGCTCTGAAGTGTCGAGCTGGCAGGATGTTGTTGAAATCATTCGTAAAAATCCGGGAACCGAACTTGATTTTTCCATTGTCCGTGACGGAAAAAATATCGAGCTGCCTGTAACACCTGAATCAAAAACAGTTGAAGGTGAAAAAATCGGGCTGATTGGGGTATATAGCCCTGTTGAAAAATCTCCTTTGAAATCTATTTCATATGGAATTAAAGAAACCTATTTCTGGACAACAGAAATCTTTTCTATGCTTGGCAAACTGATTACCGGACAATTTTCGATTGATGCGCTATCAGGTCCGGTCGGGATTTATGTTTCAACAGATACAGTTGCGAAGTCAGGAATCTTTTATTTAATGAAGTGGGCAGCGATCCTGAGCATTAACCTTGGCATCATGAACCTCCTGCCTTTCCCAGCCCTTGATGGCGGAAGGCTGACATTCTTTGCAGTCGAAGCATTAAGAGGAAAGCCAATCGACAAACAAAAAGAAGGTATGGTGCACTTTATCGGATTTGCCATTTTGATGTTGTTGATGCTCGTTGTAACCTGGAATGACATCCAAAGATTCTTTTTATAATACGGTTTTCGTAAACTAAGCAGTTATTTATTCCTGTCTGGTTAATACCAGACAGGTCAATTTTTTGATAAGTAGGCTGTGTTAAAGTTCAATGTTGATTTTTTGAACCTGTTGATTGGAGCGGAAATCAACAGACAAGTTTAACTCAGCCAATAAGTAAAATCTTCTATATCCTAATGAGGTGTAAATCAATGAAGCAAAGTATGACGCTTATTCCTACTTTAAGAGAAGTACCATCAGACGCAGAAGTGAAGAGTCACCAGCTGTTGCTGCGTGCGGGGTTCATCCGCCAAAATGCCAGCGGTGTGTATACATATATGCCTATGGGGCGGAAAGTCCTTCAGAAGGTTGAAGCGATAATCAGAGAAGAAATGAATAATGCAGGTGCTGCAGAATTGTTCATGCCTGCATTGCAGCAGGCGGAACTTTGGCAGGAATCAGGCAGATGGTATTCTTATGGTCCGGAGCTAATGAGATTAAGAGACCGTCATGATCGTGAGTTTGCTCTTGGAGCAACTCATGAAGAGGTCATCACTAGCCTTGTTCGTGACGAAGTTAAATCTTATAAACGTCTGCCTTTGACTCTGTATCAAATCCAGACAAAGTTCCGTGATGAAAAACGTCCTAGATTTGGTCTTTTGCGTGGCCGGGAATTTATCATGAAGGACGCATATTCCTTCCATGCAACCCAGGAAAGCCTTGATGAAGTTTACGAGCGCCTTTTCCAGGCATATTCAAATGTGTTTAAGCGCTGCGGACTGAACTTCCGTGCGGTAATCGCCGATTCAGGAGCGATGGGCGGAAAAGATACACATGAGTTTATGGTTCTTTCCGATATCGGAGAAGATACAATTGCATACTCCGACACATCTGAGTATGCTGCCAATGTGGAAATGGCTCCAGTCACCGCTGTGTATGAAAAGAGCGGAGAAGAAGAAAATGAGCTGGAAAAGATCCATACTGAAAACAAGAAGTCAATTGAGGAAGTATCCGCATTCCTGCAAGTAGAGGACAAGGACTGCATTAAATCATTACTGTTTAAAGTAGATGATCGTTATGTACTAGTTTTAGTCAGAGGCGACCATGAAGTGAATGATATCAAGCTGAAAAACTACTTTGAAGCATCAGTTGTGGAATTGGCAGATGCGAATACAACTAAGGAAGTTCTTGGCTGCTCAGTTGGTTCACTTGGTCCTATTGGAGTTGAAAACATAGAGGTTGTAGCTGACCACGCTGTTGAAGCGATTGTCAACGGAGTTTGCGGAGCGAACGAAGAAGACTACCACTATCAAAATGTAAATCCTGAACGTGACTTTAAAGTGAGTGCATATGCTGATTTCCGCTTCATTAAGGAAGGAGATCCTTCTCCGGATGGTAACGGAACAATCGTTTTTGCCAAGGGCATTGAAGTTGGACATGTCTTCAAGTTAGGAACAAGATACAGCGAGGCAATGAACGCTGTATTCCTGGATGAAAACGGCAGGACACAGCCAATGATCATGGGCTGCTACGGTATCGGTGTTTCCCGAACAATGGCAGCTGTTGCGGAACAATTCAATGATGAGAACGGTCTAGTTTGGCCGCAGAATATTGCTCCAT
>NZ_JBAVFI010000618.1:0-2055 GCF_049588175.1 Mesobacillus sp. | reverse complement strand
GTTACCAACCTTTATGAAAGTGGAAAAGTAGGGATTTTTAAATTAGTACTGCAAGAAAAGAAGGATTAACTGATGAAACTGAGTATACTCGATCAAGTACCTATTTCGGCCAATCAGACGGCTAAAGAAGCATTAGAACAATCTGTAAAATTAGCTCAAGCTGCAGAACAACTGGGTTATGAACGTTACTGGATTGCCGAACATCACGATATGCCCGGATTAGCCTGTTCTGCACCTGAAGTAATGCTCAGTTACATTGGAGCGAGAACAAGCCGTATCCGTGTAGGTTCTGGTGCAGTTTTACTGCCGCATTATAAGCCGTATAAAATTGCAGAAGTTTACAATATGCTGGCTACGTTGTTTCCAGATCGGATTGACATCGGAATTGGCAGGGCTCCCGGAGGTTCGGCAGAAGTAACAAGCGCATTATCCGATCACTTTCTTCAAAATGTTTGGGACATGCCTGCATCGGTAAAGGATCTGCTTCATTTTATATACAATGATCATCCTGAAGACAGCGAATTTGCAAAAATCAAGGCGGCTCCAATACCGGATAATGCTCCTGTCCCCTGGTTGCTGGGGACCAGCAAGAAAAGTGCATTGCTGGCTGCAGAGCATGGGATGGCCTACGCATTCGGATTATTTATGAGCGACAAGGACGCTGCAGAGATTTTAGATTGCTATTATCAAGCATTCAAGTCTAGGACTAATAGACATCCGCAAACAATCCTCACAGTTACAGCATTTTGTGCCGATACAACTGAACGCGCTGAAGAAATCGCCTTGAGTTCCCTAGTATGGAGCATCCAGAGAGGGAAAGGAGAAGGTCACTCGGGAGTACCTTCAATAGAGGACGCAAAACAATATAGACTATCAGAAACTGAAAAAGATGCATTGGAAAAAATGAAGCAGAAAATGATCATTGGCAATCCAGATCAAGTTAGGAATAATCTGCTAGATTTGCAAAAGCAATATAAAGCGGATGAAGTTATGATTGTGACAATCACATATGCACCTGAAGATCGGATTAAATCTTATCTTTTGATTGCGCATGAGCTGTTAAAAACAGAAACAAAGATTTAGAGGGAGTTCCCTCTTAACAAATCCTTTATTTAAGGTATAATATTATCTGTGAAAGGCTGTAGAAAAGACTATTATTCAGCATTATAGTTATTGTGCTGCAGTCAACTGATATAAGTTGAAAGCGAGTGGGGTTTATGGGTCGTAAGTGGAATAATATCAAGGAGAAAAAAGCATCTAAAGATGCAAATACAAGCCGCGTTTATTCAAAGTTCGCACTTGAAATCTATGTAGCAGCAAGACAGGGTGAACCGAATCCTGAATCAAACCAGGCTTTGAAATTCGTCCTTGAACGGGCAAAGACTTACAATGTACCAAGAGTAATCATTGACCGCGCCATTGAAAAAGCAAAAGGTGGCGGTGAAGAAAGTTACGATGAGCTTCGCTACGAAGGCTTTGGTCCTAGCGGCTCAATGATCATTGTTGATGCTCTTACAAATAACGTGAACCGTACTGCTTCAAATGTACGTGCCGCTTATGGAAAGAACGGCGGAAACATGGGAGTGAGTGGATCTGTATCTTATATGTTTGATGCAACAGCGGTAATCGGCTTTGAAGGCAAAACAGCTGATGAAGTTCTTGAAATTCTGATGGAAGCTGATGTCGATGTTCGCGATATAATCGAAGAAGAAGACACTGTGATTGTATACGGAGAACCGGACCAGTTCCATGCGATCCAGGAAGCGTTAAAGAATGCTGGAATCACTGACTTTACTGTTGCTGAGCTGACAATGCTCGCTCAAAACGATATCACACTCGATCCAGAAGCACAGGCACAATTTGAAAAGCTGATCGATGCTTTGGAAGACCAGGAAGATGTGCAGCAGGTATATCATAACGTAGATTTAGGTGAATAAAAGATGAAGCAGCCTCTATGCGAATACGGGGCTGCTTTTTTTGAGTTTCTGTTGTAAGCAATGGTTAAACCAATAAAATAATGAAGGTATAGCAAGACCAACCACCAGTGATTAGCTG
>NZ_JBAVFI010000617.1:0-1573 GCF_049588175.1 Mesobacillus sp. | reverse complement strand
GCCACCACTTTTATGGCGAGAGGCCTTAATTGATTGATCTGAATAATTTAGTGTAGTTATGATTTGAGCAAGATCTTCCACTAAAGTAAATTTATGATCTTTGTAAACTAGTAATCTTTTAGATAATAGGGAGCGAGTCGTAATCTGCAGCAACAGATCCATTTTCTCGTCGTCAAGGTCGCCAAAATAGACCTGCTTCAAAGCATTGCCCTGTTCAAAAAAGCCTTCACTGTAAAAACAATAGATTAATTCCTCTATCGAAAGAGATAGATGATTCATGGTACCCTCCTAGTTCCCGAAACCAAGGAATGATTTCGCACCGCTTAATAAACCCGAAGCATGGTCTTTAACATCATTGAACCCATCCTTCACTTTGCTGACTCCAGAAGCTATTGCCTCCGTTCCTTTGTGAATGCCGTCCTTAAAGTGCAATGCGGTGTTATCAACCCATGCAGGGGTTTTTTGTGTAATTTTATCGCCAACCCAGCTCCCTACAAATCCTCCTGCAGTTGCGCCCACTACGGTACCTACTGGTCCGAACGCACTTAAGAGGACTCCGCCAATAACGGCACCCCCTACAGATGTTGCTGATACAACCCCGGTTTTGTATACGGCTCTTCCGACTACTTTCGCGTTTTCTTCCTTCAGCTTCTCGCCACTGTACATGTTATAGTTTTCAGTGATTTTGATTCCTGCACCGATTGATTCTGCTCCAGCAGTAATGAGTACTGCCAGCGCAGCATTCGACTTTGCAAATCTCATTCCATTCTTCAACACAGTGCCAGCATTGCTTTTTACTGCATTCATCATCGTTCCTGTTTTAGCGTCATCCATAAATGTTCTAACACTTTTACTGAGATTTCCAATGTCATCAGCAAAAAAACTGGTACCTTTTTTATAAATTAATTCCGCTAAGGTTAGATTTGAAAAGGCTCTTTGCGGACTGACCATCAGCCTTGCAAGGTGCTTTAATCTAGATTCTTCAATTTTTCTCAACATAGTTTCCATTGGAATAGGAATCTTCCCCAGCAAAACATCATCGACTACACGTAGGTTACCTAGCATCCCATTCACATCTTTAAACCTGAAACCAAGAAGATGCAGGATACCTGCACCGGCTGAATATTGCGCACCATGTAAAAAATCAACCCAGCGGCCGTAAGTATTATTATAAGTTTCATATAAATCACTAGCAAAGCGTTCATCAATCTGTTTTCTTGCCGCACCAATCGCCTTATTTACAGCATCTGCCTGGCGATTCACCCGATTTTCTGAATTTGAATATCGATCAGCAGCGTTGTTTGTAAACGACTTAAGCTGGTTCATTTTCATATCGATTCGGTCAAAAGATGCAGAGGCACGTTTGAATTGACCGTTGATCCCACTTCTTGACAAAATTCGCGGATCCACACTGCTTCTCACACCAGCCACCTGATTCTGGATACTCTGCAAACTTGAAATAGTCCGGCTCAAACCCGAAATGGAACTATTAACTTCATTGATGTTGAATATGATTTTTGATGACAAGGACCATCACTTCCTGAATAATGAATTTTGCTATACGACACCTAAG
>NZ_JBAVFI010000616.1:0-6357 GCF_049588175.1 Mesobacillus sp. | reverse complement strand
TCATGATGTTAAATTCATAAAAACCTACTTTTGGCCGGTCAGATAGATTCAGCTGCACTCCCTCGTCTTCATGGTTTACAGGACCCCTGAAATCTGCTTCGCCAATTTTATCATGGTAATCCAGGTCATAGAGACCGACGATCTGCATATGAGAATGCGCAATCGTACCTCCTGATAGAGGTCCATGATTTTTAAAGAGAATGACCGAACGAAAATCCCCCGATGCTTCCATCCTCATCCAATGTCGAATCGCAAAGTCCAGAAGCCTATTTAAATGATCTGCTGAATACAGTGAGAACTCCTCGTCACAAACATCGGTTTCGACTAATACCGTCTGGAAAGCATTCTCCAGGACAGGAAACTTATTTTTCAGCAACAGAATCGGTCCTTCTTCATCGATGATCCCCGTCAGTTCATCTCTGGCACAAAATGGACAGCTCTGGTTTTTATTGCGGATATTCTCAGGCTTCTGCACGCCGATCGATGTATTGAAAAACAAATGCGTATTATTGTTCATTTCCCCCACCTGCTTATCATATCGTTTTCTACTATTGTATTAGAAATTACAGGAAATATCGATTTTTTATCACTGCACCATAATTTGAGGGCATAGCCAAGGAGGATGACTCATAGGGTTGTAGTGGACAAAGTTATTTCTTTTTTGGGAGCTATATTGATATTTAATCAGATAGAGGATTTTACGATTTTCTATCGAAATGCCTGTTTAGATTTTCAGAAAATGTAACATTGCGGAAAATGGAATCAATGTCACACCTACAATTTTGAAAAGTGAGGATTTCTGTATGCTATCAAAACTTGAAGCGTTTATATTAGGACTGATTCAGGGGCTGACTGAGTTTTTGCCAATCAGCAGTACTGGGCATCTTTATCTTGGCAGGAACCTGTTTGGACTGGAGGAAGCCGGTCTCCTGCTCGATACAATGCTTCACGTTGGAACGCTGCTGGCAGTATTTGTTTTTTACAAAAGTGAATTCATCAAGATCCTGAAGAATCCTTTTGGGAAAATGACATTCCTTCTTGTCGTTGGGACGCTGCCTGCTGTCGTGGTGGGGTTATTGTTTGAGGATTACTTTGATGAAATATCAAAAACAGGTGTGACGATTGGCTGGGAATTCCTCATTACCGGAGCTTTCTTATGGTTCGCTGATTCAATTAAAAATGGCCGCAAGAAAATGGATGACATAAGCTATAAAGATGCCTTTATTATCGGTACGTTTCAGGCTGTGGCAATCTTTCCGGCGATTTCCCGTTCAGGCTTAACGATTGTGGCTGCGTTATGGAGAAAGCTTGACCGTGAAACAGCTGCCTATTTCTCCTTCCTGCTGTCCACACCAGCTATTTTAGGAGGCATTATTCTCCAGTCAAAGAATCTATTCACCGGTGGCAGTGAGACCATTTCTCTTCAGGCTTTGCTCATCGGAATTCTCTCCTCCGCTATTTTTGGATATATAGCAGTGAAATGGATGATTGGCTATTTGAAAAGTCATTCATTGAAGCCTTTTGCCGTTTATGTATCGCTAATGGGGATTGTCGTTTTGTATTTTCAATTCACTGGGCAGTTTTAGTGAAGCTGATCCAGCTTTCGTTGAGGATCCATTCATTTTGGTAGCGATATAAGAAATAAAGATTTGGTTAGATTATTTTATTGGCGAAATTGCGTGACCTATTAGCGGAAAACGAATTATTTTGGCAGTATTAACAATTAATTTGGCGATGTTCACAATTAATTAGGCGGTTTAATCTTAATTTGGCGATGTTCACAATTAATTTGGCGGTTTTCACAATTATTTTGGCGGAGTTCACATTTATTTTGGCGAACTGGAAATTCTTTTCGATTTTTTCCAAATGAAAAATCAGCAGCCAACTTAAAAGATGAAATATAAAAATGCACACCGTAAATGGTGTGCATTTTTACTTTTAAATCTTTAGCAGCCGCCTTCGTTCCCCATCAGGACCAATCCTTCTCGGTACTCATCGTATTCCAGCGACAAACCTTCTGTATAGTCGACGATATGGGATTCAATCGCAACTTGGATTTCATTAATAACTGTTACATGATCATCTTCTTCCGGCTCTTCCAGAGCCAGACCAATCTGCGGGCCTCCTCAGCCATAGCCGCCGAAGTAGACGCGAATACCATTAGCTTTACGCTCAGCGAGAATATCTTTAAGAATGTCGCGAGCCTTATCTGAAATTTGCATTCTCCCGTTTCCTTTCTTTATTAAATCTTGTCTATTGCTTAGTTTACCATGGTATGAATCAGAAATACACAATACTGCCCGGAGTATTATGTGAAGGTTGAATTTGGAAAAAATGCATCATTCGCTAAAAATTTTCAATATTCTACCTAAATTGTGAACAGATTATGATAAACTGATGTTGAAACTAAACAAAACTTAACAAAACCAAACAATTGTCACATCTATCTACTAAATATTCTATTATATTTAGTTTAAGAAGGAAAGGAGGGAATCTTTTGCAAATTTACACTCCGGATGAAATCGCTTCCATGCTAAAAATCTCAAAACATACAGTATACGAAATGATTAAGCGCGGCGATCTTGCTGCTTTTAAAGTCGGCAATAAAATGCGAATCGAAGAAAGCGAGTTTACAAGATTTAAAGAAAGCATGACAGCTCCAAATAAGCGGCAGACAGAGCTCCAAAATACTGTCCAGCAGACAATTCAGCTTGCTGGGAGCCATGATTTCCTTGTCGAGCATCTCGTAAAATACACAGCTTCCGAAGGAACAGGCTTGTCGATTACGCCCTCATACATAGGCAGCCTTGAAGGATTGATGATGCTATACAGGGGCAGTGCTGACATCGCAGCGATCCACTTGCTCGACCCAGTATCACAGCAATACAACCTTCCCTTTATCCGGCAGTTGTTTGTCCATGAGCCGATTACAGTCATGAGGCTAGCTTCTAGGGAACAGGGCTTGATTGTAGCAAAGGGAAATCCAAAGAAAATCAGCGGGATTAAGGATCTGACACGGAAAGACGTCACCATTGTCAACCGGCAAAAAGGTGCGGGAACTCGCTTCCTGCTCGACTCCTTTTTAGCAGAAGAGAACCTGCAGCCCTCTGATGTGAAGGGTTATGATGATGAGGAATGGAATCATCTCGGAGCGGCTGCCCATGTCAGCAGGGGAACGGCTGATGCGGCTTTCGGCATTAAGTGTGCGGCAACCCAGCTCGGATTGGATTTCATTCCATTGGCTAAGGAACAGTTTGACCTTGTATTACGATGGACACCGGATAACAAAAAAGCTTTGCAGCATTTGATCGATCTTATCCATTTTACTAATTTCAAAGAGAGCATCCTGGAGCTTGATGGCTATGATGCTGAAGATTTCGGAAAAATCATTTATGGAAACCAATTAACGGAGGCATGAAAATGAAATTCAAACGTTTTATCTCCCTTTTACTTGTACTTATGTTCGCTTTTATTACGGGCTGTTCTTCTACAAAAGAAACAGAACAAAAGTCAGCTGCAGTACCTGAGAAAACAGAAAACGCTGCTGACTTGATACTTGCAACAACAACAAGCACGCAAGACAGCGGACTGCTTGATGTCTTGATTCCAGAGTTCGAAAAGAACAACAATTACAATGTTAAAACCATTGCTGTAGGAACAGGACAGGCTTTGGAAATGGGAACACGCGGAGAAGCGGATGTCCTTCTTGTTCACGCTCCTGAAGCAGAACAAAAAATCGTTGACAGCGGCGATGCCATCAACCGCCAGAAGGTGATGTACAACGATTTTATCCTAGTAGGTCCTGCTGAGGATCCAGCTAAAGTGAAAGGTCTGACAGTTCCGGAAGCTCTTAAGAAGATGATTGAATCAAAAGCTACTTTCGTTTCTCGCGCCGATGATTCCGGAACACATAAAAAAGAGCTTGAGCTATGGAAGATATCTTCACTTGATCCTAAAACCCTTGAAGCTGCCTATATTGAAGCTGGACAAGGGATGGGTGCTACACTTCAGATTGCATCTGAGAAACAAGGCTACACTTTGACAGACCGTGCTACCTTCCTTGCTCAGCAAAAAAACATGCCTGATACAGCGATTTTGGTAGAAGGTGACGAAAGCCTTCTAAATATTTATCACGTCATGCAGGTTAACAACGAAAAACATGATAAAGTGAATGCAGAGGGTGCAAAAGCATTTGTCGAGTTTATGATCAATGATGACACTAAAAAATTAATTAAGGAATTCGGTGTGGACAAGTATGGAGAGCCACTCTTCTTCCTTTTTAAAGAATAATAGAAAGTGCTGATTGCAGATGGAACTATTATTAGATGGATTAAAAAAAGCGATAGAGATGATCCTGTCGGGTGACCGTGAGATCCTTGAAATCACGCTGCTGACTCTCCGGGTTTCAATAACGGCAGTCCTTATTAGCACACTGATCGGCCTGCCAGCCGGCATGCTGCTTGGACTTGCCAGGTTTCCTGGCAGGAGGTTTATCCTTGCCTTGATCAATATAGGCATGGGCCTCCCTCCTGTCGTTGCAGGGCTTTGGATTACGCTTTTCCTGTGGCGGTCTGGCCCGCTTGGAGATCTTGCCTGGCTTTACACTCCAACTGCCATCATCATGGCCCAAATATTAGTTTCCCTGCCGATTGTCACCGCGTTAACTAGTACGGCTTTCCAGCAAATCAATCCAAAAATGATTTTGCAGGTAAAAGCATTTGGGGCGACAAAGCTTCAGCTCTATTGGATTTTAATGAAGGAGGTTAAGCTTGCCATCCTTGCCGCGATCATCGCCGGCTTTGGCAGAGTGATTGCCGAGGTGGGTGCAGCGATGATGGTCGGCGGCAACATCAGCGGCGAAACAAGGATTTTGACCACCACTATTGTTATGGAGGTTTCGAAGGGTAACTTTGATGTCGCGTTAGCCCTATCGTTCATCCTGATGACATTGGCGTTCATCATTACTTTTTGCTTAACTTATTTACAGCAAAGGAAGCGAAGCCTATGACCCCTCTTATCACAGTTAAAAATCTAGAGGCGAGAGCCGGAAAAAAAGTGCTCCTTTCCATCCCCCATTTCGAGATTCAAGAGGGTGAAGTTCTGGGAATCATGGGTCCTAATGGTGCCGGGAAAAGTACATTCATAAAAGCCCTGTCACTTTTGGAGCAGCCTGCACAGGGTGAGATCTTTTTAAAAGAAAAAGATATTACGAATGACCTGACAATTGAGATTAGGAGAAAGTTCGCTGTTGCGATGCAGCAGCCGCTGCTCCTTGATACAACAGTCTTTCAAAATGTTGCGATTGGCCTGAAGCTGCGAAAGCTTCCCCGCCAGGAAATCAAAAATAAGGTTTTGTACTGGCTCGAAAAATTTCAGATCAGCCATCTGGCAAAAAAGCATGCTCATCATCTATCAGGCGGCGAGGCCCAGCGCGTGAACCTTGCCAGGGCAATGGTGCTGGAGCCTGAGGTCCTATTCCTGGACGAACCCTTCTCTGCCCTTGATTTTCCTACCAAGGTGCAATTATTGAAGGATATTAAAACCATCATTCATCAGACAAAAACGACAACTGTGTTTGTCAGCCATGATCTTATGGAGCTAAAATACTTAGCTGATACACTGGCGATCCTGATGGATGGTGAACTAAAACAAAGTGGCCCGACAGCAGAAGTGCTTTCATCCCCCAACACTTCCGCAGCACCATTTATAAATGAATGGAAAAGCCTTCTCAGTTAGTTTTTATGCAGCATGGTAATGTGAACCATGCTGTTTTTATTTATTTTTTAAAAGGAGATTCCATTGTTTTGTCAAATTGTTACTTTATAAAACTTTTTAAAAGGAGTCATCAACGATGGAACTGGATATGGATTTTACAACACATAAAAAAATGGCGATCGACTTATTTAACCTTACTTGGGATTTGATTGAAAAACAGGATCGGACGGAAGCTGAGAATGACACGATGGTTTATGCAGCGAACGCTTCTCGATACCATTGGGGAATTGTTGGGTCACCACTGAATTTTGCCAGAGGAGAATGGCAGATTTCCAGAGTTTATGCGATTCTAGATAGAGCGGAACCCGCACTGCATCATGCAAATAAATCATTAAAGCTTTGCCTGGAGCACGACTTGGGCGACTTTGACCTTGGGTTTGCTTATGAAGCATTAGCTCGGGCGAACGCAGTGAAAGGCAATCTGGCTGAACAGGAACGGAATATCGAATTGGCGCTTGAAACAGCTGAAAAAGTTGATAAAGAAGAAAATAAAAACTGGCTATTAAAGAATATCGATGCTGTCAGCACCGGTGTAATACCGGTTTAGATATTGAGGGGTGTTAAGATGAAATATGCTGTCAT
>NZ_JBAVFI010000615.1:0-1976 GCF_049588175.1 Mesobacillus sp. | reverse complement strand
CCCTTAGCTTCTTTCCCTTAATCGTTGCATCCTCCATCGCCTGGATGACCAATGATCCTTTTCCGTTCAGGATATCGACATAGGTCATCGTATCATGGATGGTGATGATGCCGATATCATCTGCGGTTACTCCAGGGATTTTCGCGATCGTTCCCACGAAGTCAACTGCGCGAAGCTTTTTCTTTTTCCCGCCGCTGAAATGAAGCTTCGTGATTCCCTGGTTGATGCGGGCTGTTTTGTTATTTTTGACGACTCGGCGCCCGCCGATTTTTTCATCGAATGCAACCTGGTTACTGGCAACCTCTTGCTTGCTCGGAGCTTCTGCCACAGGAATTTCAAAGTCAATGTATCGTTCGATTGCCTTGATGAATTTCCCTTCATAAGGGGTTGCGAGCGTAATCGCTTTTCCTTTATTGCCAGCGCGTCCCGTCCGGCCTGTACGGTGGACATAGCTTTCTTTTTCCATCGGTACATCATAGTTGATGACAATTGATACGTTGTCGACGTCAATTCCCCTTGCAGCGACATCGGTGGCTATAAGATAGCGGAAATTGCCCATTTTGAAGCCATTCATAACGGCAAAGCGATCTTCCTGCTCCAACCCGCCATGCAGCCTTTCGCAAGAATAATTAGCCGCGTCAAGCTGAGCATAGACGGTATCGACATTTTCCTTCGTCCTGCAAAAAATAATGCAGCTGTCAGGGTTTTCAACAACGGTAATGTCCTTAAGCAGCGCAATTTTCTCTTCTTCTTTTACTTCAATCAATGAATGTTCAATCGTACTCGTTGTCACACCAGTAGAGGCAATTTCGATTTGAACAGGTTCCTTCATATATTGATGGCAAAGATTTTCAACATCCTTAGGCAGGGTAGCAGAAAACACCATTGTTACTCTGTCCTGTGGAAGTTGTTCGATGATCCATTCAACTTGTTCAATAAATCCCATGTTCAGCATTTCATCTGCTTCATCGATGATCAGATATTTGATCTTGTCTAAAAGGAGCGTTTCTCTTTCGATATGATCAATCACACGGCCAGGGGTGCCAACAACGACATGCGTTTTTTGCTTCAACTCTTCTTTTTGTTTAGAAAACGGTTCTTTCCCATAAACAGCCGCCGCTTTGATCCTTTTAAACCTGCCGATATTCGTGATGTCTTCGCGGACTTGAGCAGCCAGTTCCCTTGTTGGTGTAAGAATCAAAGCCTGCGGCAGCTTTTCTTCCCACTCAATCATGTCGCAGATCGGAATCCCGAATGAAGCCGTCTTTCCGCTTCCTGTCTGTGATTTCACGACCAGGTCCTGATTTTGTAATGCTAATGGAATCACTTCAATTTGGACCTCTGTAGGACTTTCATATTTAAGCACACTAAGTGCCCGTTTAATTTCATCGCTTAAATTGTAATCCTCAAAACTTCTTTCGCTCATGTAGTAACCTCTTTTATTTTTTATTATTCCACTTATATATAGGATTCTCGCAAAGAATTATCATATGCATAAACTGAATAGTATTCATTATACTTGAAATGGCGGACTAAGCGAATGTAAAAAGAAGGGTGAGCCAGGGAATGAGCTAAGTTGCTTTCGCTCTCACATGGATAAAAATGCCCATTCTATAGAAGGTTTCACAATTTCACAATAAATCGACAGATACCCAATTGGGTTCATAAGATATAATGGAAATAAGAAAAGAAAGCGATTACATTTTATAGGAGGGTGTTGTGAATGGACTATCAGGAAGTAAAATCACAGTTAGAGGCATTGCAGATGGCACTCGTAATGAAAATACAAAATCCAGATCTATCCCTGGAAGAAAAAGAAGACATTCTCAAATCAATTGCGAATTATGAATACATTATTGAACTGACATGCATGAATCATTTTGAGCGCGGGAAATTAATTCAATAAAAATATATCGAATGACATGGTGCCGGATAACCGGTGCCATTTTTTTACATAGGGAGTTGTGACATTTAAT
>NZ_JBAVFI010000614.1:0-8087 GCF_049588175.1 Mesobacillus sp. | reverse complement strand
GCATTTGTATATTTAGCAACATATTCCTTGTGATATAGATTGTTTTCAATCGCATAGTTGATCAAGCCGCCCATGAACGGGATATCCGTTCCTGAACGAAGCGGGGCGTAATGGTCAGCCTGTGATGACGTTCTTGTGAAACGCGGATCGACTGAGACGATCTTGCCTCCGTTTTCCCTTGCTTTCATCAGCCATCTGAAGCTTACCGGATGGTTTTCAGCAGGATTTGCTCCGATGATCAACGCACAATCTGTATGCTGCAGATCATTCCAATGGTTAGTCATTGCTCCACGACCGAATGAAGGTGCCAGACCGGCAACCGTTGAACTATGTCATATTCGTGCCTGGTGCTCAAGATAGGTGACACCAAGCCCTCTCATCATTTTCGCGAGCAAATAGGTTTCTTCATTATCAAGCGCAGCACCGCCAAGGCTGGCGATCGCTTCCGTTTTATTGACAAACATACCGCCTGATTTTTCGACGAATGTTTTATCGCGTGTTTCTTTCACACGCTTAGCAATGGTATCAAGCATCCATCCCCAGTCTTTTTCTTCCCACTTATCACTGCCAGGAGCGCGATAACGCGGCTTCAGTACACGTTTCTCTGAAGTGAATAATTGTCTGATCGTCGTTCCTTTACTGCAAAGACTTCCTTCGTTGATGGGATGATCCGGATCCCCTTCCGTATATACCACATCATTGTTTTTCGTATGGACTAAAATACCGCAGCCCACAGCGCAGTATGGACAAATGGTTGGTGTTACAGTAGCTTTGGCAATCTTGAATTCTTTTGTTTTCGCATGGACTTCCGTTTCATTAAAGCCAAGCTCGACAACCGCCAGGGTCGCCGCAGTGGCACCTGACAGCTTCAAGAACTGCCGGCGATTTAGGTTGATTTCAACCATTTCTCTCTCTCCTCCCAATAGTTGCTAGAACATCCCTAATCCCACAGGTAGCATCAATTCAATACTTGCTGGGCTTCCCCCCTTTCAAGTAGTTCCTCAGCAGAAGCAGGCGGATTCAAATCATCATGGATCCTTCCCGCCGATGTATAGATGGTCGCCATTTTCCCGCGCAAGTAGCCTACTACCTCAATGTTGAGGAATCGTGCCAGTTGGACAGCCTGCTTCGTTGCCGCTGTCCGCGAGCCAATGACAGCAAAACCATATTTCGCTGCTTTTGAGAGCATTTCATATGAAATCCTTCCGGTCGTCAGCAAGACAAGCCGGTCAGGATGCAAACGCTTACGGATAGCGTGTCCGATGATTTTATCGACAGCATTATGCCTGCCGATGTCTTCCCTGACTTCGATGCTGCCATCCTCAAGGATGATGCAGGCACCATGCATGCCTCCTGTTTCCAGATATAGCGGAGAATTTTGCGCAAACTCGGCACGTTTTTTTAATAAATATGTCAATGAGTAGGTTTCATCAGAATCCACTTTGTTGAATTTCTTTACGTCTGTCATCGAAAAGAATGTGACTCCACGGCCGCAGCCTGCTGTATAATGCTTCTTCTTTGAAAACATCTGTTCAGGATCAAAGGAATTGCACAGGGTGACATCGAGTGTTCCTGCCTTTTCGCTGAAATGAACGCTCACAACATCTTCCGCTTTATCGATCAATCCTTCTGAATATAGGTAGCCAAACACCCAATCTTCAAGGTCCTGGTTTGTCAGCTGGAAAACTGCAATTTCATATCCATTTAATTTAAGATTGATCGGATATTCATCGGGACAGCCTTTCTTGTTCATCTTGTTCACCCCTTATGTGGTCAATCGTCCTCCGGAATCCGGTGCAGCAATCGACTTCTTCCTTCCATGTTAGTAACAATGGAAATGAAAGACTGTTAATAATCTCACAAACTGGTAAATGGTTTATTGCTAAATTAGAAAATCTAGTTACTAGGGACGAAATAAAATACCCCCATACCTTTATTTTAGGGGGTATTCATTGATATAACTGTTTAAATTGTGACAATAATATAGCTGAAAAGTGACGATTGTTTTAACAAGTTCTTCTGTAAGTTACAATATTCCAGTTAACAGATTTCCCCTATTCATCCTAAAGCACATGATTTTTTCCGACAGTAACTTTCATCACCGTAACATTGCTAACGCCACAAAAAGGAAAGTTATCCATACCACTCTCAGCACCCTCAACCAACAAAACGGAAAAATCCAAATCATTGTCTAATTCCATGGAATTGGTATAATCATAAGAAAGCATAAACAAGAAAAACCACCACACATTAACGCAGCACAGCACTGGGGGTCAGACCCCCGGTGATGCACCGCGGTGAAGCGTCGGGGGTCTGACCCCCGGCGCGTTAATTGGGTGAAGTGTTTGGCGGGTTGATTTTGAAATGGAGGTATTTTGATGACGTTGAAAAAGGTTTTGACTATTGCGGGTTCTGATACAAGCGGCGGCGCTGGGATTCAGGCTGATCTGAAGACGTTCCAGGAGCTTGGGGTTTATGGCATGACTGCCCTGACGACTGTCGTAACAATGGATCCTAAAAAGCACTGGCACCACGAAGTTTTCCCTCAGCCAGTTGAATTGGTTGAAAAGCAGCTTGAAACGATTCTTTCAGTTGGAATTGATGCAATGAAGACAGGAATGCTTGGAACGGTGGAAATCATCGAGCTTTCCGCACGCAAAATCGATGAGTACAAGCTGGACAAGGTTGTCATCGACCCTGTCATGGTGTGCAAGGGCGAAGACGAAGTACTTATGCCTGAGAACACAGATGCAATGAGAGAATTGCTTCTTCCTAGAGCAACAGTTGTCACTCCAAACCTATTTGAAGCCTGGCAGCTTGCACAGACTGGCCCAATCCGCACAATTGATGACATGAAAGAAGCTGCAGCCAAGATCTATGACCTTGGCGCTAAGAACGTCATGATTAAGGGCGGAAGTAAGCTGAACCATGAAAAAGCGGTCGACCTCCTTTATGATGGAAAAGACTTCACACTTTTCGAATCAGAAAAAGTGGAAACAAGCTTCACTCATGGCGCAGGCTGCACATTCGCGTCAGCTATCACTGCACAGCTTGCAAAAGGAAAATCGGTCCCTGAAGCATTGGATGTTGCTAAAAAGTTCATCACAGAAGCAATCAAGCATGGCTTCCGATTGAATGAATACGTCGGCCCTACAGCCCACCTTGCGTATAACAAATTCGCAGACGGCAACAGAGGCGAATAAGCAGAAAAAGCGCAACTGCAATTGCTCTGCATAATCAAAAGGATGGCAGCCGCCATCCTTTTTCCATATCACATGAAAATAAAGAATCTCGCTGCGATACAACTTTCACTGAATCCTTCACCCGACATGATCAAGAGTGATGCTAAAGGAATGCCTGATTAAACACTTTTGTAAGTATCTTCAAGCATACATTTCGCATTCAGAAGTTTTTTTTAGTAATATGGTTATATCGATTTTTTAACATATAAGGCTGACTATTCGGCTAATATAAAGTAAAACTTCAATGAGTTTGCCGCATTTATCCGGGAAGGAGGAATCATTAATGGATCCGGTTATTGTGCAAGAAGTCCAGGCTGCTCTGGACGGCTTTAGAGACAAGGAAGTCTATGTCCATTTAGAAACAACAAATGGCGCCTACGCTTCTCAT
Organism: Mesobacillus sp.; assembly: GCF_049588175.1. GTDB lineage: Bacteria > Bacillota > Bacilli > Bacillales > Cytobacillaceae > Mesobacillus. Next base: position 4,457 of record NZ_JBAVFI010000614.1, on the reverse strand, counting down.
AACAACGAGTCATTTTTTTCATCAGGCGCTTACATCCGCAACGCGAAGGTTACATATGAACGCGCAAAGATTACTGGTGAAGGACCATATCGTACAGGATTGAAAATTCCATTAGGCTGGATTTATGCTGAAGGAATCACTCACTTTGAAATTGATGCACACGGAAGGCTGCTGCTTGCAGGCCACGACTTTAGCGGAAAACTCGCAGTCGCCCTGCAAATAAGCGAAACACCTTTCGAATAATATCGCTTGAACAGGCTGGCTGAAAGGAGAGATTTTACCATGGAAAAAGAAAGACATGTACTCGTCGTGTTTCCTCATCCAGATGATGAAGCATTTGGCGTTTCCGGCACGATTGCGTCCCATGTGAACATGGGCACACCCGTCACTTATGCCTGCCTGACACTCGGCCAGATGGGAAGAAATATGGGAAATCCGCCATTTGCGAATAGAGAAACACTTCCTATTATACGTAAACAAGAATTAAAGGAAGCGGCCCGCGCGCTTGGGATTTCAGATTTGAGGATGCTTGGATTCCGTGATAAAACGGTAGAGTTTGAAGATGAAGATAAGCTGGCCAATTTGATGTCTTCATTGATTGCTGAATTGAATCCTTCACTGGTCATTACCTTCTATCCAGGCTATTCTGTCCACCCGGATCATGAAGCAACAGGCGCCGCAGTAGTGCGCGCAGTTAAAAACATGCCGGAAGCAGACAGACCAAAATTGCACTGTGTTGCATTCTCAAGAAATTGCGTGGAAGAATTGGGGCAGCCCGATATTATCCATGATATCAGTGCTGTAGCTGATGTTAAGATTGAGGCAATGAAGGCCCATCGCTCCCAGACCGAGCTGATGCTTGCTGATATGGCAGATAAGCTGAAGGATAAGGATCCAGCTACGATAGCCTGGATCAACAATGAACGTTTTTGGACCTATAAGTTTTGATGAAATCCACCTTCTCAGGTGGATTTTTTTGATGGACATTATTTTCTTTCATATACCCCTTCACTCATCAACCCTTTTACAAAAATCACTTCATCCTCCGGCTTTCCTTTAATTTTCCATACAGACTCTTTAAACCCAATAAATTTACTGTTATCAGTCTTACCGATCTGCTTGTCGAGTTCAAACTTTCTTTCACCATTCTCGTAAAACTTTTTATAGGTTTCATACCCTCTTTGAAATTCTTGATTTTTATAGACCAAAGTGTCATTGGTTTTAGTATTATACACATTTAGACTTGCATCATAGATATAAAGACAGCCAATCAACAGCAGCGGAGCGATCAGCAATAATATCTTCTTTTTCCTTTTTAACAAGAAATCACGCCCTATTAATTTTTAAATTTTCACTAAATTCTTATATTCACAAATATCATAGCATAAAATCTAAGAGGTTTTTAATGCTGATCTCCAAATAAATAAACTAGTGAGTGATTACTCACTTTACAAATAAAATATTATCAATTAAACTGTAATTACATTAGTGAGTGATTACTCACTTATAAAAGGGAAGGTGAATTTTCTATGATTGTCTCAATAAAAAATGTGTCTAAACGATACGGAAAGCATGAAGTATTAAAGGATATAACATTAGAGATTCAGAGCGGTGAAATTTTTGGATTGCTCGGGCCTTCAGGTGCTGGCAAAACAACGCTGGTTAAACAGCTGGTCGGCCTTGATTTGCCAAGCGAGGGAGAAAACTTTCTTTTTGGTAAAAAAATGCCCTCGCTCCAGCTAATTGAAAAGATTGGGTATATGGCTCAATCTGACGCACTTTATACAGAATTATCGGCTAAGGAAAATCTTGAATTTTTCGCTTCCCTATTTGGCCTGAAGGGTGCAAGGAGAAAACAGCGGATTCTTGAGGTGATGGAGCTAGTAGACTTATCGGAGCATCTTAACAAACTGGTAACCAATTACTCTGGCGGAATGAAACGCCGCTTATCGCTTGCTGCTGCACTGCTGCATGAACCAGAACTGCTGATTTTGGATGAACCAACTGTCGGTATCGACCCTGTGCTGCGCAAAAGCATCTGGAATGGCTTCTATGATCTGAAAGCGAATGGCAAGACACTGATTGTTACAACTCACGTAATGGATGAAGCCGAGAAATGTGACAGGCTGGGGCTGATTCGTGATGGCAGATTAATTGCCGTTGGCACGCCTGAAGAATTGAAAGCAAATACTAATTCCTCAAGCGTTGAGGAAGCATTTTTAGCATACGGAGGTGCCGAGCATGCGAATTAGTGCTCTAGTAATCAGGATTATCCGCCAATTTCTAAGGGATAAAAGGACGCTTGCAATGATGCTTGTGGCGCCCCTAATCATCCTGACGATGCTGCATCTTGTTTTTAACGGTGACGATTATATCCCTAAAGTCGGCCTTGTCAATGTTCCAGGCCCAGTGATCGAGAAGCTGGATTTAAAAGATGCAAAGATTAAAGAATATGATTCTGAAAAAGCGGCTAAAGATGACACGTTAAATCGTGATATCGATGGTTATATCCTATTTGATGGACCTATGCTTGATAAAATCGTTCTGGAAGGAAGCGATCCATCAGTAAGTGGAGCTTTTATGAAGCAGGTCCAGCAGGCCACAAAGCCGTTGCTGCCAGCCGCTAGCCAAATGGAATTGAAGATCGATTATCTGCATGGCTCAGAGGATATGGGACAGTTTGATTATTTCGGCCCAGTATTGCTAGGCTTCTTTGCCTTCTTCTTCGTTTTTATCATTTCCGGCATTTCCTTTTTACGGGAACGCACTAGTGGCACACTTGAGAAGCTGCTCGCAAGCCCTCTGCGCAAATGGGAAATCGTCATTGGCTATGTGCTTGGATTTGGGATATTCACCATGCTGCAGGCCACTTTAATTGCCTGGTATGCGATTTACATTCTTGGGATGCTGATGGAAGGTTCGTTTATCTACGTTCTATTAATAACATTAATGCTGTCGATGACGGCTTTGACACTTGGCATTCTGCTGTCAGCATTTGCGAACAACGAGTTCCAGATGATCCAGTTCATCCCTCTGATCATCGTGCCGCAGTTCTTCTTCTCGGGACTGATCAATCTTGATACAATATCAGAATGGCTAAGCTGGCTCGGCCCAATTACCCCGCTCTATTATGCAGCAGAAGCACTGCGTGATATCATGGTAAGAGGCTATGGCTGGGGTGCCATTTATGGTAATCTGTTGATTATGGCCGGTTTTTCCGTTGTATTTATCCTGCTGAATATTTTAGCATTAAGGAAACACCGCGCAGTATAAATACTCTTGAATACGCCGCGGAGGGAGTTAAAGATGACAGATCGCGAAATGAGAATCGACGAGTTAATTGATGAAGAAGAAGCACTGACCGACAAGCAGAAAAAAATTATCGTGTCTGCGATCGAGTCTTTTGCCGAAAAAGGGTATTCCGCAACCTCCACCAGCGAAATCGCCAAAAAAGCAGGTGTAGCGGAAGGCACCATTTTCAGACATTATAAAACGAAAAAGGATTTGCTGCTGGCAATCGTTGCCCCAGTGATGGCAAAGTTTGTCGCTCCCTTTATTATAAAAGACCTTAATAAGGTACTCGACCAGGATTTTGAACATTTAGAGGACTTCCTGAAAGCCATCCTTGAAAATCGCCGGGATTTCTTAGTTAAAAATCTGCCGATCGTCAAAATCCTTTTACAGGAAATTCCGTTCCACCCTGAATTAAAGGACTTATTCAAGGACCATATCGCCTTAAAGGTATATGAACGCTTCGAAAAAATTGTCGAACACTATAAAGCAAATGGCCAGATCATCGATATTCCGGCCTACAGCGTATTCCGCTTGTCCCTCTCAACCATCTTTGGGTATTTAATTGCCCGTTATATGATTCTGCCTGAAGCAGATTGGGATGATGAAGCAGAAACAGAGAGAACCGTTCAATTCATCCTGCATGGATTGAGCGGACTGAACAGCAAGTAAAAACCGGGCACTCATGCTAACGGGTTCGGATACTTGTCACTTTTTATAAAAATACGTTTAAAAATCTGCTTATAATTGTTATACATTTTGTCCTGCAAAATGCAGGGCTTTTTGTTATGTAAGAATATTACAAAGTGCCACCTAATGTATAATGTATTTTATGGCCAACGTACTGTTATAAAACTGAATGTTGACTTCACTGTGTTTGAAAAATAATCGGAAAAACTCCCTTTAAATTAGGAAATATCCCTATTTCCTTAAGAATAAGCGGAGTTTTTCCGCTTATATGATCCAAATCTTTAGGATTTTGGCTTATTTAGAGCAGTTAACCGGAATTCCTCCGCTTATCTCTGCTTCTAAGCTTCCTCTTTATCCATTAGCCGGAAATTCTCCGCCTATTACTTCTCATACCTATACGAAAATCATCAATGAATAATTACAGAGCCAAGGCATAGAAAAACGTGGTTTTGTAAATAAAAAACACAGCATTTTGC
>NZ_JBAVFI010000613.1:0-4643 GCF_049588175.1 Mesobacillus sp. | reverse complement strand
GCAACTGAGCTGCTCATAATAATGTGAGCTCCCTCTGGAAGGTCATCCAGGCTCTTGTACTTCTTAGAATATACGCCGATAGGCTCAATATGAATTCCGCCTGCTACTTCGAACTTATAGTTATTTTCAGCCATTTGAGCTTCAAGGTAAGGAATGTGCTGGAAGTAGTTTGCATCAAGTTCTTTTGAATCTAAAGCCTGGTTAGGAACGATATAATCGTTGAATGTTTTGATTTCAAGCTCGTAGCCTTTTTCTTTTAAAAGCGGCTTTGCTTCTTCAAGGATTTCTGCGTGAGGCACATTTGATGCACCAACAACGATTTTTTTGCTTTCTTCCTTGCCGCCTTCTGTTTTGTCTTCAGAAGCACCGCAAGCTGCAAGTACAGCGGATAGTGTTAGAGTTATTAATACAATAAGCCATTTTTTCATGTGTTTTTCTCCCCTTATCTTTTGTCTAATTTTCTTGTGACGATATCGCCAATGAATTGAATCAAAAATACAATGACTAAAATAATAATCGTTGCCATCAGAGTGACATCATTCCTGCTTCGCTGGAAACCTTCCATGTAAGCCAGGTTTCCTAATCCTCCCGCTCCGATTACCCCTGCCATCGCCGTGTAGCTGACGAGCGCAATAGCTGTTACGGTAATACCCGAAACTAGCGCTGGCATTGATTCAGGAAGGAGGACTTTCCAAATGATTGTAGTTGTCTTTGCTCCCATTGATTTTGCTGCCTCGATTACCCCTTTATCGATCTCGCGCAGGCCAATTTCAACCATCCTTGCATAGAAAGGAGCAGATCCAATGATCAATGCCGGCAATGCGGCGTTTTCTCCAATCATCGTATTCAGGATGAATTTTGTAAAAGGAATCAGCAATACGATTAAGATGATAAACGGAATGGACCGGAAAATGTTAACGAAGGCGCTTAAGACTAAATTGACTGGTTTATTCTCCCAGATATTACCCTTCGATGTCAGAAACAATAATAAACCAAGGATTGCTCCAAGAATGAATGTTGCAGCAACAGAAATGGTGCTCATATATAATGTTTCTCCAGTTGCCTCCCACATTCGGTCCCAATTCACGTTAGGAAAAAAATTTTCAGCCATTCGAAACCACCTCCACGCCAACTTCCTGCTTCCCGATAAATTCAATGGCACGCTGCAAATCACTTTCTTCGCCATCTAAGTGGATAAACAGGGTTCCGTATGAACCATTTTGCGTCTGCGAGATTTTCCCTTGCAAAATATTGACCATGATCGGGAACTCACGAACCAGGTTGGTGATAAGCGGCTGTTCAGCTCCTTCACCGACAAACGTCAATTGGACAACACGGCCATGTGGATAGAGTGATAGTAAATGGTCAACTGTTTCCTTTGTCTCGTCCGGTTCCGTTACCTGCTGGACGAATCTTTTCGTGATTGGCTGCTGCGGATTTTTAAACACTTCAAGCACTGGGCCTGTTTCGACTATTTTTCCGCCTTCCATTACAGCTACTCTGTGACATATTTTCCTGATCACATGCATTTCGTGTGTGATCAGGACAATCGTAAGTCCAAGTCTTTTATTGATATCAACAAGCAAATCCAGAATTTGGTCTGTTGTTTCTGGGTCCAATGCTGAAGTTGCTTCGTCTCCTAGAAGAACCTTGGGATTATTTGCTAGAGCCCTTGCAATTCCGACTCTCTGCTTTTGTCCGCCGCTCAGCTGGGATGGATAAGCATCTCCCCTGCCGTCAAGGCCAACCAGGGAAATGAGCTCTTTAACCCTTTCGTCCCTTTCCGATTTTGAAACACCGGCTATTTCTAGCGGGAAAGCAATATTTTCTGCCACTGTCCTTGACCAGAGCAAATTGAAATGCTGGAAAATCATGCTTATTTCCTGGCGCGCTTTTCTGAGTTGTGCTCCTTTTATTCTGGATACTTCCCTGCCGGCCACGACCACCGAACCTGATGTAGGGATTTCAAGACCATTCAACATGCGGATCAATGTACTTTTACCGGCACCGCTATATCCGATGACCCCATAAATCTCGCCTTCTTTGACTTCAAGATTTACATCATCGACGGCTTTTACTTCTCCCTTTTTGGAAGCATAAATCTTTTTCGCCTTTTTTATTGTGATCAATCGACTCACCCTCTTTACAACCGAATAATCTTTTTTAAAACCGTTAAATTGTTCAACTTTATCAGTCTAGTTTCCCATTACCTGAGTAAATAAATTCAAACAACTCACAGGGTTCACAGACCAATTATGTTCTTAAAATAATAAAAGCCTTTCTGCATATGAGCAGAAAGGCATAATTGTAGGCTGTATCCTTTCTCTCATCTACCAAAGCTAAAAGCTTTGAGTGAATTGGCACCATTTCAATAAGCAAGCTTATTGACGGTTGCCGGGTTTCAAAGGGCACTTCCCTCCACCTCTCTTGATAAGAGCACGCTATTCAGTTTTAATCGGTTTTAAGTTACGAGTGTGATTTTATCACGTATTAAAAAAGGGTGTCAATAAAATTATTTCCAAATATCAATTGGAATGTACTGGAAATACGATTTATACTTTTGCTGGAACAGATGGAACACCTGTCGCTTTTTCGATTGCCTGCTCTAAATCTTCTAAGATATCTTCAATATTTTCAATGCCGACCGAGAGCCTGATCAGGTCCTCGGGAACGCCGGCAGCCTTAAGTCCTTCGGCATCAAGCTGTTGATGCGTCGTGCTTGCTGGATGGATAATCAGGCTTTTCGCATCTCCAACGTTGGCAACGTGCGACCATAATTTGACTGAATTGATGAGCTTTGCTCCAGCATCCCTTCCTCCTTCGATGCCAAAAACGACAACGGCCCCCGCACCCTTAGGAAGATATTGATCAGCTAGCTTTTTATCTGGATGAGCGTCATGTCCCGGATAAGCAACCCAGGTAACGGCTGGATGTGACTCAAGGAATTCGACGACCTTCAAGGTATTCGCCACATGTTCTTTCATCCTGACATGCAAGGTTTCAATTCCCAGATTGAATTGGAAAGCACTCTGGGGGCTGATTGAAGGCCCCAAGTCGCGCAGCAATTGCACCCGTGCTTTTACGATAAAAGCTGCGGCCCCGATTGCCTCGCTGTATACCAGGTCATGATAGCTGGAATCCGGTTCATTAAAACCAGGGAACTTAGGAGATTTCCAGTCGAAATTACCCCCATCAACGATGATCCCGCCGAGAACTGTTCCATTTCCAAGAAGCCATTTTGTAGCTGAGTGGACTACAATGTCTGCTCCGTGCTCAATCGGCCGGCATAAATATGGGGTGGCGAACGTATTGTCGATAATCAGCGGAACTCCCGCCTCATGAGCAATGTCAGCTACTTTAGCAATATCTAGAACCCGCAGGCTTGGGTTTCCAATCGTTTCTGCAAAAATGGCCTTTGTTTTCGGAGTGAGGGCTTTTCTGAAATTCTCAGTGTTTTCAGGGTCGACAAAGTGAACTTTTATCCCATACTTGGGCAAAGTAACGGCAAAGAGATTATAAGTACCTCCATAGAGATTGGAAGCAGCCACTATTTCATCACCTGCATGAGCTATATTCAAGATAGCCATTGTGATTGCTGCCATCCCGCTGGATACTGCCAGCGCGCCGATGCCACCCTCAAGCAATGCAACTTTTTCCTCTAGAGCTGTTACCGTAGGGTTATGTATCCTGGAATAGATATAACCCGACTCTTTAAGCGCAAATAGATCCGCAGCATGGCCCGTATTATGAAATTGAAAAGCATTACTAGAATAGATCGGCAACGCCCTAGCTCCTGTAACAGAATCCGGTGATTGTCCTCCATGCACACCTAAAGTTTCAAGTTTGTAGTTCCGCTGGTTTTCCGCCATTTCCATCTCTCCATTCGTTTAATTTTAGGAAAGAAGATACGAAAAAACCCTCTTCCTAAGAAGAGGGTCGTTTATCGTCTCTCCTTATCTTTTCAGAGCAATTACTCTGATGGAATTAGCACCGTGTTTATTAACCGGTTGCCGGGCTTCACAGGGCCAGTCCCTCCGCCTCTCTTGATAAGAATATTAAGTTTTAAAGTTTTTGCCTCATAATGGTTTTGCAAGTTAACGTGATAATATCATGCAGTATAGCAGTGGGTCAAATATTTTTTTGATTTTTCAGATAAAAACTTTTACGGGCATCGGCCTGGCAAGGAAAAAGATTGACTCAAGCACCAATAAAGTCCTAAATGGGGATACAAGATTGAAATAGCCAATGTTAATGCCCTCACGAAGCTTTATGTGCCCATCAAGCAACTGAATTAAAAAATCTTCCCTTCCAGAAAGCTTCGCATATTGAACAGCTGGAAATGTACCCTCTTTGCTTAACTCAACCTTATTCTTTTTTAACGATAAAAAATAAGTTTGATTTTCTGTTTCAATCGAGAGACATAAATCCAGATTATTAACTAATAGCATAATATGATTCTTCTTCTGTATAGCAGTCATAAAGCTTTCGATTTTTTCTTCCATCCCGTTCAGCCCCCTGCTATTACATAGTCCTTGTTTAACGGAAAAAACCTGTAATAATCCTTCGACAAATAGTACGGGGCACCTAAATAAATAGGTTCACTGCAATAGGAAAGTCGATTGATGCTGCATTCTAACTAATAC
>NZ_JBAVFI010000612.1:0-2169 GCF_049588175.1 Mesobacillus sp. | reverse complement strand
CTCTTGGTCACCATTCCGCATGCCGGACATCGGCAATGGCTGAAAGCTGAATGCGATGGATTTCTTCAAATTTGTCCACGATATGAAGCTTCTGGCCGAGTTCATTCCAGTAATGGATTTTCCCGATTACCAGTTCATACTTCCGCTGACGATAATAGGTGATGCTGACCGGACGGTTATATTCCATCGCTTCGAGGATGGTTTCATTCAATTGTTCGAGCTGCTGCTCATCCAGCTGTTTTTCTTTTTCATATCTGTCTTCATGTGCCCAGTCCCGTAACAGCTTTACGTGTTCAGGAAGCATCATGGATGTCCATTTAATTCTTCCGCGGTCACGAATCATACGATTTCCTCCCTATTATCATTTAGCCTTTATGGCCTCCGACCAGCGCGGCGCGATGCCTTGCTGTACCAGCCGCAGTATAAGAAACGGCCCTTAGCAAAGCTGCCGAGCCATACCGGCTGCGAATTCGGTCCATCACATAGCCAAGTTCCTTCTTCTTCCATCCATTCTTCTCAAATAAACTCAATTGAAATTCGCTGTCAACGACAAGGTTTCCAAGTGAAATCGCAATGCTGCGCACCGTTTTTCCTGTATAATTCTCAGCAAATAATTCAAGACAGACGCGATACAGTTCCATTGTGACATTCGTAGGTTCTTCTATCGTCCTTGAACGGTGGAAGCCTCCGCCGAATTCATCCTGGCTGTAGCCAATCCCAAAGCTGATTGTCCGTCCTGCTTTCCCATGGTTCCTTGCCCGGCGTGCCACTTCCTCGCACATTTCAAGAATGACATGCTTGATTTCCTCTTCCTCTTTATAATCTCGAAGCAAAATCTGGCTTTTTCCAAAGCTGACCTGCCCTTCCATGATCGGGGCACCGATATCCGAGAAATCAATTCCCCATGCATGCCAATAAAGCTGGTTGCCCATGACGCCGAATTTTTTCTCCAATTTTTCAAGGTCATAGCGTGCAAGCTGACCGACTGTGAAAATCCCCATGCCATTCAGCGTTTTTTCAACACGACGCCCAATTCCCCACATTTCCCGGAGGGGCGATACATTCCAAAGCTTGGTCTGCACATCTTCATATGTCCACTCGGCGATTCCCTTTTTCTTCGCGTCAAGGTCCAGGCATAATTTTGACATCAGCATGTTCGGTCCAATCCCGATTGCGCATGGAAGCTGGAACTCTCGCTCAATATCATCTTTTATTTTTTGGGCAATCGATGCAGCATCGCCCCATAGCTTTGAAGCTCCATCCACTTTTATAAAGCTTTCATCGACACTGTAGGTATGGATCGCTTCCTTTGGAACATAACGATTGAATACACGGGAGATTTCAGTGGAGATTCGCAGATACGTTGACATTTGGGGATCAACGACAATGATTCTGGGATCCTTCGGAATTTCAAACATCCGTGATCCAGTTTTAATGCCAAATTCTTTCTTTAAGCGGGGTGAGGCTGCAAGGACGACGCTTCCCGGGCGGTCAAGGTTCCCGACGACAGCCAGATAGCAGTCAAGAGGATCGAGACCTTGCATCACTGCGGAACAGCTGGCATAGAAGCTTTTCATATCAACACAAAGAATTTTATTTTTCGGCATTTCGCTGTAATCGACCATGTTCTGTGTCTCTCCTTTCTGCTCAGTTTATGTTTCGGTTCCAACAACAAGAACATTTGTTCCGTTTCATTATACCCATAATATTAAGCGAATATGCGTTCGGTTTCAATGGGTATTTTCCGGCGGAATAACTTAATTAAGGTTTATTTGGGGGGGCATGCCAGAGATGGGCAATTTTACAGGAGGCTGTTTTCAGCTGGCTGTTGAGAGTATAATCAGGATGAGAGGTGCTAATGTTATGGATAAAAAACTCATACGCAAAATGGTTCAGAAGTGCTTCGTACAGTATCGGCATGATGATACACTGCCGTTCGGTGAAACTGAATTCGAAGAAATATATGAGAAGATTGTTGAGTTGAAAAGCGAGGATCCTGAAGCCGATTTGCACGAAATCATCAATGATGCGGTTTATGAATTTTTGGCTACATAAAAAGGCTGTCCCAGTGCAGGGACAGCCATAAATTCATTTTACTTTAATATTGGCATCACCTTTAACCTTCGTAGGATAATCGGTTATTTGCAAAGTGATCAGTCCTGGTGCGGC
>NZ_JBAVFI010000611.1:0-5132 GCF_049588175.1 Mesobacillus sp. | reverse complement strand
ATACCAGGCAACGGGCGTTTCCTTTACAGCGCACTGAACATTTTCAGCAATGAGGATATAATTGCTTTTTTTGAAGGGCTGGGAATTAAGCTTAAGGAAGAAGATCACGGCCGGATGTTCCCTGTCACGGATAAGGCTCAATCTGTTGTAGATGCTCTCCTTACAAAGCTAAAAGATTTAAAAGTCGAGATAAAGACAAACAGCCCCGCTGCTGATGTCGATTATAAGGATGGTCAGGTTGAAGCAGTTTACCTGAAAAACGGCGAAATGATTCACGCTGACAGCATCATCATTGCTGTTGGTGGAAAATCAGTTCCCCATACTGGTTCAACTGGTGACGGATATGCATGGGCTGAAAAAGCTGGACATACCATTACTGGTCTTTTTCCGACTGAGGTGCCTGTCACCTCCAGCGAACCTTTTATCAAGGAAAAAGCACTTCAGGGTCTATCTTTAAGAAGTGTTGCCCTGAGTGTATTGAATCCAAAAGGCAAGGCACTGATTACGCATAAGATGGATATGATTTTTACACACTTTGGAATAAGCGGGCCTGCTGTGTTGCGTTGCAGCCAATTTGTCGTCAAAGCGATGCAAAAATGGAATCTAAAAGAGGTTGTGATGTCCCTTGACGCCCTCCCCGAGATGAAAGAAGAAGAGTTATTCCAGGAGATTAACGAGCTTATTAAAGCTGAACCGAAAAAGGCTGTCAAAAATCTGCTTAAAGGGCTTTTGCCAGAACGATATCTCATGTTTTTGCTGGAACGAAACGAAATTGACCCGGCTATGCAGGGCGGCCAGCTTGGCCATGAGAAAATCAGAAACTTTGCTAAATCGGTAAAGCAATTTGAGTTCAAGGTAAATGGTACTCTGCCTCTTGATAAAGCATTTGTAACAGGCGGAGGCGTTTCAGTTAAAGAAGTCGAGCCGCAGACTATGGCTTCAAAAAAAGCCGAGGGCCTTTATTTTTGCGGAGAAATCCTCGACATCCACGGTTACACAGGTGGATACAACATTACCTCAGCCCTTGTAACAGGACGGCTTGCAGGTAAGAATGCTGCACAGCATGCATTGCTCAAATAAAATAAAACAGAGCCTGATAGACTCAGGCTCTGTATACAATCATTGCAGAAAAACAATAAATCTGTTCCTCCTCCAATTCCTCTGGCACGACTGCGACATTATATTTAATGTCCAGAAGCTTCTTTTCATCCAGCTTCTCGAGAAATCGGTTCATTTCTTGTTCAAGATCTTTTTCATGCTCATGATCAAATACTCTGACCTGGATCAAGTTAAAACTTCCTTCCTTTTTTACATCCAGTCTGGCCAGATTTTCAGAATTTTATAATTACGGACGTTTTGTTTCTCCGCCCCAGCTCATCATACCGCCAACCATATTGCGTACTTTGTAGCCCTGCTCATTCATATAGTGGCAGACATTGCCGCTGCGTGCACTTGAACGGCAAATAAAGATGTATTCCTTATCTTTATCGAATTCGCCCATTTTCTCAGGAATTTCGCCCATTGGAATATGCTTAGCGCCTGGAATCATTCCAGATTCAACTTCGTCATGTTCACGAACATCAACCATTTCAAGCTTCTCGCCAGCTTCAAGCTTCTTTTGAAGTTCTTCAGTAGAAATCGTTTCAATTTTATTCATAGTAGTAGCCTCCAATTTTAGGTATCTAAATTTCTCTTGTTCGAAAATACATAACCCTAATGTATTTTCCCATATTTATTATAGAAAAACTCGTTTATTTAAGCAAAAATAAACTCTACCGGGTACCGTATTTTAAACTTTGTTGAATCAGACTGTTGATTTCCGCTCCAGTCACTTGCTTTCCTCGGGGCTTTTGGTGCTAAAAATCAACATTGATCATTGAACAGCCTATTTTTAATTAGGCTCTGTTAAACAAGGCTGTTGATTTTCGTTCCAGGCGCTTCGCTTTCCGCGGGGCTGGCGCTGAGCCTCCTCGTCGCTTCGCTCCTGCGGGGTCTCATCTGTCCAGCTGCGCCCGCAGGAGTCTACGCGCCTTCCACTACAATCAACAGGGTTTAAAAACAACATTCAGCTTTAACAGAGCTTTTAACTAAAATAAAAGGGCCGTAGATTACGACCCTTTTATTTTGGCTATTTTATAAATTGGACTGCGGATGGTTAGCAATATTGCTAACTCATATCCTGCATACCCCTATTAATTAGCTACGATGTTGACTAGCTTTCCTGGTACGGCAATTACTTTACGAACTGTCTTGCCATCGATTTGTACTTTGACTTCTTCGTCCTCCATCGCGAGTTGCTCTAAAGCTTCCCTGTTCGCATCTGCTGGAACCATCATTTTCGCTTTGATTTTGCCATTTACTTGTACAACGATTTCTACTTCGTCGTCGACAAGTTTAGCTTCATCATATGCAGGCCATGCAGCATAAGTAATCGATTCGCTGTGACCAAGTTTAGCCCAAAGCTCTTCTGCAACATGTGGGCAAATCGGAGCAATCATTTTAACGAAGCCTTCCACGTATGCTTTAGGAAGTTCCGTTGCCTTATAGGCCTCATTGATGAAGACCATCATTTGCGAAATCGCCGTGTTGAAACGAAGTCCTTCATAGTCCTCAGTTACTTTCTTGACAGTCTGATGGTAGACCTTCTCAAGATTCGATCCTTCACTTTCCTTGATTTTCTCATTCAAGCTGCCATTTTCGTCAACGAATAAGCGCCAGATACGGTCAAGGAAGCGGCGTGAGCCATCAAGTCCATTTGTTGACCAGGCGATTGAAGCTTCAAGAGGTCCCATGAACATTTCATAAAGTCTTAAAGTATCGGCACCATGGCTTTCAACAATCTCATCTGGATTTACCACATTGCCTTTTGATTTACTCATTTTTTCATTGTTTTCGCCAAGAATCATACCTTGGTTGAATAACTTTTGGAACGGCTCCTTCGTGTGGACTACACCAACATCATAAAGGACTTTGTGCCAGAAGCGCGCATATAACAAGTGCAATACAGCATGCTCTGCTCCACCGATATAAATATCAACTGGAAGCCATTCTTTTAATTTTTCAGCATCCGCAAGAGCCTGTTCATTCTTTGGATCGATGTAGCGAAGGTAGTACCAGCAGCTTCCTGCCCACTGTGGCATTGTGTTTGTTTCCCTGCGGCCTTTTTTGCCTGTTTCAGGATCAACAACATTTACCCAATCATCAATGTTCGCAAGTGGAGATTCTCCTGTACCGGACGGCTTGATTTCCGTTGTTTTAGGAAGGACAAGTGGCAATTGCTCATCAGGAACAGCTGACATTGTGCCATCTTCCCAGTGGATGATTGGAATCGGTTCGCCCCAGTAGCGCTGGCGGCTGAACAACCAGTCTCTCAAACGATAAGTGACTTTTTTCGTTCCGATGCCTTTTTCTTCTAACCATGCAATCATCTTATCGATTCCGTCTTCCTTGTTCATGCCGTTAAGGAATTCAGAATTCACATGCTCGCCATCGCCAGTGTATGCTTCATCAGCTACATTCCCGCCGGCAACCACTTCTTTGATTGCAAGATTGAATTTTTTAGCGAATTCGTAGTCACGCTCATCATGTGCAGGTACTGCCATGATAGCCCCTGTACCATATGAAGCAAGCACGTAGTCGGCAATCCAGATTGGCATTTTCTCGCCATTTGCTGGGTTGATTGCATAAGCGCCAGTGAACACGCCAGTTTTGTCCTTTGCAAGATCTGTACGCTCTAAGTCGCTCTTGCTCTTGATTTCATCAATGTATTTTTCCACTTCTGCACGTTGCTCAGCTGTCGTGATTTTATCCACTAATTGGTGTTCAGGGGCAAGTACTGTATATGTTGCTCCGAATAATGTATCCGGACGAGTTGTGAAGACAGTGAACTTTCCTTCATGGCTGTCGATGTTAAAAGTGATTTCCGCTCCTTCTGAACGGCCAATCCAGTTGCGCTGCATATCTTTAAGGCTATCTGGCCAATCCAATAAATCCAAATCCTCAAGTAAGCGGTCCGCATATGCTGTGATTTTAAGCATCCACTGTCTCATTGGACGGCGTTCAACTGGGTGTCCCCCACGCTCACTTTTACCGTCGATGACTTCTTCATTCGCTAAAACAGTTCCAAGTGCCGGGCACCAGTTCACTGCTACTTCATCAATGTAAGCAAGCCCTTTTTCATAAAGCTTCAAGAAAATCCATTGAGTCCACTTATAGTATCCAGGGTCAGTCGTGTTGACTTCACGATCCCAGTCATATGAAAAGCCTAATGCTTTAATCTGGCGGCGGAATGTGTTGATGTTCTGCTCTGTGAATTCAGCCGGATCGTTACCAGTATCCAATGCATACTGTTCTGCGGGAAGACCGAAAGCATCCCAGCCCATTGGATGAAGAACGTTGAAGCCCTGCATCCTTTTCATGCGAGAAAGGATGTCAGTAGCCGTGTAGCCTTCCGGATGGCCAACGTGAAGTCCAGCACCTGAAGGATACGGAAACATATCCAACGCATAAAATTTCTGCTTCCCTTTATCTTCTGTTGTTTTGAAGGTTTTGTTCTGTTCCCAGTACGCTTGCCATTTTGTTTCGACTTCCTGATGGTTAAAGCTCATCGATTTGTCCTCCTGTTTTTGTCAATTTATTTTTAGGGATGGAGTTTGGAGTTTGGATATTAAAGCCGCTTGTGCTGTTTCTCCTAAAAAAAATAAAAAACTCCCGTCCCTGTAAAAGGGACGAGAGGATATGTATGATCTCCCGCGGTACCACCCAAATTAGTGTGCAACACTCGCTTCATTCATCCTTAACGCGGAATACGGCAAGCACTACTCAAGGTTCGCGCTTGCGACTCAAAGGCGAGTTCATGATGTTCCCGTCTGGCTTGCACCAACCGCCAGCTCTCTTGCTCAGGCTTGCACCACTACTATTCCTTATCAAAGTCTTTCGTTATAGATATAGGGATATTGTAATAAAATTCCCGCCAGTATGCAAGCGGGGATGGAAGAAATGATTTTGGAGGTTATTTTATGTTTTGTGTGGTGGATTGGTGTGGGGATTTTGCCGGAATTGTGCCGCGATAAATATTCGGTTGTTCATTGCAGCCTAGTGTGCGCTAAAAAGCCAGGGGTGGAGCCCTGGCC
>NZ_JBAVFI010000610.1:0-2203 GCF_049588175.1 Mesobacillus sp. | reverse complement strand
CCCTTTTTAGTATAAGGATAATATTTTTGAAGTTTTTTGCTCCGCTGAGAGGATCTGTCACCCCCGCTACACTAAACCTCCATCCTCCACCCCGACACAGCGAGCCAGCGCTCATACCGTTCATATTCAGGCATGATTTTTCCGACAAGCCGCCAAAATGAACGGTCGTGATTCATATGGACCATATGGCACATTTCATGGACGACAACATAATCAATCACTTCCATTGGTGCCATGGACAGCTTCCAATTGAATGTCAAATTCCTCATGGAATCACACGTTCCCCAGTTCGTCTTACTGTCCGTGATTCGAATCGAGCGCGGCTTTATTTTGAATTCGCTTTGATAAAATTTAACCCGTTTTTCGACTAATGCCTTACACTGCTGATAGTAAAATCGCTTCAAAGCCTGTTTGATGCTCTCTTCATTTTGCTCTTTCACGTATACATGGAGCTTGTCTGCCTCGAACACGGCATTGTCTTTTTCGATATCTGCATCCTGGGAAATCAGAATGTGATAGAGCCTGCCCAAATATAGAAATTGTCCGCCTGGTCCGTACTCTTTTTCCCTACCGGCTGAGGCCCGCTCTTTCATTTCCTTCGCCCTTTGCAGGATCAAGTCCCATTGGCCTTCTAGGATTTGAAGCACACTTGCATCTGAGGTCCCCTTAGGAGCGTGGACTTCGACATGGCCGTACAAATCCATATAAATGCCGATTGTTTTCCGATTTTTATAAATCACATCATACCCGATTGTTTCACCTAAAAAAGTATGAAGCATGTCATCACCTGCATTTTATTCTATAAATACGCCCCAGCCATCAGAATGGCCGCCGTAAGGCTTGCTTATTTTATCCAGCTTTTCCTGCACTTTTTTTAATTCGCTATGGTTAAGGAGCATCCTTTTCGAGCAACTGCAAGCCCACTCATCTGTCTCATCATCCTGCTCGAGTAAGCCATGAAAGCCTTCTTCCTTCAATACGGGCAGAAGCTTCTCGCCAGTTGCCTTATCCGGCACAGCGATAAAAAACTCGACTGGCTGCGGCTTTTTAAAACTGACACCTTCATTAAACAAACTGCGCAATGCTTCTCCATCCGCGTCGTTTGGAAATTTCATCATCCATTCCTCCATTTGTGTGCCTTCTATGTTGTCATTATCATGCACTTGCTAAATTTCTGCTAATCATTTGATTATGAGATTGTTGTGTTATAATGTAAATAACCTTTTGCTTTAAATTTTTTACTTTACCGGCACCATGCCCCTACTCGTTCGTTGAGTAGGGTTTTTTATTGCTGTTATTTTTGAAAATAAAAAAAACAGACCCTTTTGGAGTCTGTCTCGGTATGCTATATCAAAATTAAGCTTTTTGAACGTTAGCAGCTTGAGGTCCACGTGCACCTTGCTCAACGTCGAAAGTAACTTTTTGACCTTCGTCTAATGATTTGAAGCCTTCAGATTGGATTGCAGAGAAATGAACGAATACATCTTCTCCACCTTCGCGCTCGATGAATCCGAAACCTTTTTCTGCGTTAAACCATTTAACTGTACCTTGTTCCATGTTTGTTGCCTCCTAGTGCTAATGCACATTGTATTACTATCCTTGCCCAAAGTGATCATTAGAACGAAGAGTCGAACTTTACACCGAACAAAAATAATTCTACCTAAGAATAACAAGATTTAGGAAAAATTGCAAGGGACTTTAGTTGGATGAGAACGTTACGGTTCAACTGCGATGAAAGTCGATCGCAATAAAAGAAGCAGTGGACTCCAAAACTGAATCCCTCTGTTTTTGCGACACAGGGACGGTTCCACCGTCGCAAAGTAGTTATCAAAGGAAGTAAAAGGCTAACCCCTTACTTCTTTAGAGGGATTTGAAAACGGGAGCATTAGATACATCCCCTAACATTGTACTTTAGAGAGCTTACCAACCTTCACTTCCCCCTCAAATAAATCACTCCTTTTCCCACCTTTAATCGACATAATTCTACAAAATCCAATATTTTCTTCCTATATAATACTGGGTAAGGTTTCAGTACTTATTTTTTCAACAGACGAGTTAAATTTCTTGAGAAAAAGTTTATTGGTTAATAACCTTTTTGATTAATGACTGTAAAAGCGGAACAGAAGACGAATTATTTGCTATAAACAATCTAAGTAAAATAATCAAATAAGGGATAGGTAAACCATGGCTAATAACATGATAG
>NZ_JBAVFI010000609.1:0-7665 GCF_049588175.1 Mesobacillus sp. | reverse complement strand
TGAAACGGAAAGTGACGCGGATCGTCTTGAATGTCGACGAATCGGCAGCCTTTTACTCGCAGGTAAAAAAAGCATTAGAAAGTGATGACTCCATCTAGAATCATCTCTGCAAAAAACCCGGCCTATCCAGACCGGGTTTCGTTGTTTTATGCGTTATATACTTCTACAATCTTCTCAAATGATAGCTCAGCAGTGCTGTCATATACAAGGTCAGCGTTCTCGAAGCTTTCCTTTGGTCCAACTGCGACTGCGTACATGCCAGCGGCTTTGATCGCTTGCACGCCTGCTGCTGCGTCCTCGACACCGATGCATGCTTCCGGCTCCACGCCAAGCATCTCGGCAGCTCGAAGGAATACCTCTGGATGAGGCTTGCCGTTCACAACTGTCTTGGCGTCAACGATGATATCAAACTCCGGCTTCATTCCTAGTGACTCCATGACTGTGAAGGCATTCTTGCTCGCTGATGCAAGGCCAAGCTTCAGCCCGTTTTCCTTAATATCTGTAATCAATTCCTTGATTGCTGGTAAAAGGTCTGTTGAAGTGATGTTCTGGATCAGTGTTAAGTAGTGATCGTTTTTCTTGTCAGCAAGAGCATCTTTTTCTTCAGCGGAAAAATCATTTTCCCTGCCACCAATAGCGAGGATTTTTTCAAGAGAATCCATACGGGAAACGCCCTTTAGCTCCTCATTGTCCTCACGGGTAAATGTGATGCCCAAATCCTCTGCAAGTGCCTTCCACGCTAAAAAGTGATACTCTGCCGTATCTGTGATAACACCATCAAGGTCAAAAATAAATGCTTTAAGTAGTCGTGTCATGGTTAAAACTCCTTTTCTATCACGAATCAAGATTCCATATAGGGAGAGATCCTCAGGCAATCCCGAAGATCTCTCTTATGGTTATTTCAATTTAACAGAAAGCTCGCCATTTGCAGGGATCGTAACTTTCTCGCCATAAAGGTTCATAGCAAGCTCTGGACCTTGCTGGGAAAGAACGACGTTTTCCTGGTTCACTTCCACTTTTACATAGTGATCGCGGAAGATGATATTGAAGCTGTATTGGTTCCAGGCCTTCGGAATGAACGGAGCGAATGACAATGTGCCATCAGCTGTGCGCATGCCTGCAAAGCCCTGAACAATCCCAAGCCATGCACCTGTCATGCTTGTGATATGCAAGCCATCTTCAGTGTCATTGTTGTAGTTATCAAGGTCAAGGCGCGCCGTGCGGTTATACATTTCATACGCCTTTTCTTCCATGCCAAGCTCTGCAGCAAGAACTGCGTGGATACTTGGAGACAATGAAGATTCATGGACTGTCATCGGCTCATAGAATTCAAAGTTGCGGCGCTTCTCGTCTTCCGTGAACTCGTGATTGAAAAAATACAAGCCCTGAAGGACATCCGCCTGCTTGATGAAGCAGCTGCGAAGGATCTTATCCCAAGACCAGTTCTGGTTGATTGGGCGATCTTCAGCTGACAATTTATCAACCGTCTTCAAATCTTTATCAAGGAATGTATCGTGCTGGACGAATACCCCTCTTTCTTCATCGTACGGGAAGTACATTCTGTCGATGATATCCTGCCACTTTGCAAGCTCTTCATCTGAGAATCCAAGTCCAGCTAGACGGTCCTCATGGCCATTTTGCTTCATGAAATCAATGACTTCAAGAGTATAGCGCAGTGTCCAGACAGCGATACGATTTGTGTACCAGTTGTTGTTGACGTTATTTTCATATTCATTCGGGCCTGTAACCCCATGCATCATATAAACATTTTTGAACTTGTTGAAGTGGACGCGGTCAGCCCAGAAGCGGGAGATACCAGCGAGCACATCAATACCATATTCATGAAGATAGTTTTTATCTCCAGTGTAATTTACGTAATTATAGATCGCATAGGCAATCGCGCCGTTACGGTGGATCTCTTCAAACGTGATTTCCCACTCATTGTGGCACTCAACGCCTGTAAAAGTAACCATCGGATAAAGCGCGCCCTGCAGTCCCTGCTGCTTCGCATTGTGGTATGCGCCATCAAGCTGGTTGTGGCGGTAGATGAGCAGGTTGCGTGCAACCTCTGACTCTGCAGTGGAAAGGTAAAGAGGGATCGCATATGCTTCAGTATCCCAGTAAGTCGCTCCGCCGTACTTTTCGCCTGTGAAGCCTTTTGGTCCAATATTTAAGCGGGAATCTTCCCCATAATAAGTCGAGAATAGCTGGAACAGATTGAAGCGGATTCCCTGCTGTGCTTCGTCATCACCTGAAATTTCCACATCTGCGATTTCCCAGCGGCTCAGCCAGCCATTTTTGTGCTCTTCCAATAGCTGTTCAAAGCCCTTTTCGACAGCACGATCAAGTACTTCACGGCCTTTAGATATAAGCTCGCCCGCTCCGTAATCACGGTCAGTTGTAACAGCGACATACTTGTAAAGGGTTACAGTTTGTCCCTGCTCAGCTTTTACTTCAATAATATTTTCTACGTATTCATCCTTTTCGTTCACTTCCACTTTTGCCGCGTCAACATTGACAACCGTTTGCATAGTTGTCGCTACCTGGAAAGTTGGCGTGCCGAATGGATTGTCTATCGTCTTCATCACAAGGCTGCCAGTGTATTCTGACGCATCCCTGCTCACTTCATACCAGAAATCTTCATCATAGTTAGAATCTTCATTGCGGACGTCCCCATCCAAATACGGAATAAAGGTAACGTTTCCATTATAGTTTTTAGCAGTAACGGAATAAGAAATTGCAGCTAGTTCACGGTCAGCTACTGATAGGAAACGTACCGCTTCCACTTCAGTTTCCTTGCCATCCTGAACAATAGTGAACTTCCTGGTCAGCACACCATGCTGCATATCAAGTTCACGGTAATATTCCTTCACTTCTGCCTTATGAAGGTCAAGTTCTTCTCCATCAACCAATACTTTTACGCCGATAAAATTGGTAGAGTTGATGACCTTACCGAAGTAATGAGGATAACCATTTTTCCACCAGCCTACGCGAGTCTTGTCAGGGAACCAAACACCTGCGATATATGAGCCGCGGTGGAAGTCACCAGTATATGTTTCTTCAAAATTTCCGCGCATGCCCATATGGCCATTACCCAGGCTCATGATGCTTTCAGCAAGTCGGAAATCCTCTGTATGTAATTCAGTTTCAATGATTTTCCAGCTATCGATTTCAAATAATCTTTTCATAGCTTATATCTCCCTTTAAGAAGTTGTACAAACGTTTGCACTATTATATCATGAATTTCCTAAAAAATGATAAAACGATTCGTGTTAATTTTGTGTCAGACAAAACTAATTATTATTTCACTATTAGAATCTGTGAGGTTTGTCCCATGACTTTATTAAAAGTAAACATTCAAGATAGTGAAAATTTTTATACTAAGGGCTAATCCTATTTTTATGGTAAATTTGTTATATTTTATTAAAAGTCTTATATAATCTAAAAGAACTATAAAGAAAGGAGGTAATCCTATGAGTGCAAGATTTTTTAAAGTTGCGGCGGTCTATTTTGTTATTGCAATTATTCTAGGAATCATTATGGGGATCAGGCACGATTTTTCCCTTTCATCGGTGCATGCTCACTTGAATCTGCTTGGCTGGGTGTCCATGGCCTTATTCGGGACTATTTATTATCTATATCCTGCTGCGGGAAGCAGCAAGCTGGCAAAGATCCACTTTTGGCTTCATAACATTGGTGTACCGGTCATGCAGGGCGGTATAACCCTTGTCATGCTGACGGAAAATGGTGTCTTCACAGCCTTTGCGATTATTGGTTCTCTTATCGTCGTACTTGGCGGAATATTATTTGCAGTAAATGTATTTAAGCATGTAAAAGCATAATTTTTGCTATTAAAAAAGTTCGCCTGGTTTCAGGCGAACTTTTTTGATTTAAGCGAGTTCCGTTTGTTTCGTTTCAGTGCCCCATAACCAGACCGCTGCCGCTCCAATAAGGATGGAGATACAGAAGATCGTGAAAATAATGTTGATTGAAAAACCTTGAGCTGATAAATATGGAACCGTTAAAGGCCCAAGAATTCCGCCTATACGGCCGAAAGAAGCAGCCATCCCTGCTCCTGATCCGCGGATAGTGGTTGGGTACTGTTCTGGTGTATAGGCATACAACGCGCCCCACGCTCCAAGGTTAAAGAATGACAAAAGGATTCCAGCTGTAATCAACAGGGCAAGCGAATCTGCTGTACCGAAGAAATAAGCGCTGAGTGCTGTTCCAATCAGATAAGCTACCAGCACGAATTTCCTGCCTGCTTTTTCAATTAGCCATGCCGCTGTAAAATAGCCTGGAAGCTGGGCAAGCGTCATTATTAATACATATTGAAAGCTCTTGATCAATGTGAAGCCCTTCATGACCATCACGCTTGGCAGCCAGAGAAACATTCCATAATAAGAAAATACAACGCTGAACCATAGAATCCAAAGCATCGCCGTTTTTTTGACATGTTCTTTTGACCATACTTCTGCAATACTCTCCATGATGGTCAGCCTTTCCTTCTTTTCAACCGCCAGGAATCGCGGTGAGTCCGGAAGGTTCATACGAAGATACAGCGCATAAAGTGCAGGCAATGCACTTAAAATTAAGGCCATCTGCCAGCCAAACTTCGGGATGATAAAGTAGGAAATCAGCGCTGCAACAAGCCAGCCTCCTGCCCAAAAACTCTCCAGCAGGACAACGACCCGGCCTCGCTTTTCAGCAGGCACGCTTTCCGACACCAATGTTGATGCCACCGGCAGTTCTCCCCCGAGGCCCATCCCAATAAAAAACCGCATCAGCAAAAAGAAAGACAAAGTCGTGGCCATAGCCGAAATGCCGCTGCCGACAGAGAATAGCAATAACGTTATAATAAAGACATTTTTCCGCCCAATCCTGTCAGCAAGCAAGCCGAAAACTAGAGCGCCGACTGCCATCCCAATTGAATTCACACTGCCGATCCAGCCCATTTGCTGGACAGACAAATCCCAGTCCACCTTCAGTGCCGCAATGATAAAAGACAAAATCCCAACATCCATTGCATCAAACATCCAGCCCAGACCAGCAATTCCAAGAAGCCTTTTCTCTGAAATTTCCTGAGTTTTTTTCATATAGCCCTCCTGCTCCATTGCAACGATATAAGTAGTTTCCCTTAATTTGATAATTTTAACATTTTATTTCTTTTACTCTTCTATATTAGCACGTGTCTTTACAGTAGTCATGATAAAGTTTTTCGGTTTAAGATCTTCTATTTAAAATTGGAAATTATCGATGATTATTTCCAGTTCGCCAGAATAATTTCATTTTCGCCAGATCATGTGGCATTTTCGCCAAAATAACTTAATTTTCGCCAGAATAATTGTGAACTTCGCCAAAATTTTTTCAGGTGGAGTAAATTTCACTTTAAATTTCAATAAAAATTGATATCATGATCACTGATTTATCTTACCAATTACCTTTTCAAAACAAAAAACCCCCTTGCAAACGCTGCAAGGGGATCATAAAATCAACTTATTTTATCCAAAATGACGGTTACCTTGAACAAATCACCATCGACTTCTATATCAAGGGTGCCTTCGTGCAGATCCACTATCGATTTCGCAATCGCGAGCCCGAGACCTGAGCCTTCTGTATGGCGAGACTGGTCGCCTCGCTTGAATCGCTCGAACAACTCATTCAAATCTTCACCAAGCTCGTATTTCGTCACATTTTTAAAAGTAAGCACAGCCTGATCCTGCTCGGCTTTTACCGAAATATAGACTCTTGAATTCTCAAGAGAATACTTAAGAATGTTGCCGATCAGGTTATCAAACACCCGCCATAGCTTCTGGCCATCGACAAACGCATAAACTGGATGGTCAGGCTGAGATACGCGCAGCTGGAGTGATGATTGGCTTAAAGCTTCATTGTGTTCCGCAAGAGCCTGCTGCAGGAGCTGGATGAGGTCGACCTTTTCCTTGCGCAGTTCGATGTTGCCGCTCGCCATTTTTGTCGCTTCGAACAAATCATCAATCAAAACCTTCAACCGCTTCGATTTCCGGTCAAGGATTTCAATATAAGATTCGCGATCCTCTGGCGCTAAGTCAGGCGTTTTCAAAAGCTCCGTATAGGTGATGATCGAAGTCAGCGGCGTCCTTAAGTCATGGCTTACATTTGTGATCAGCTCCGTTTTCAGACGCTCGCTCTTTGCCTGCTCCTTATAGGAGACCTTCACTGAATGACGCAATAAATTAATATCTGCAGCATGTTTGGCAAAAGCCGATTTGCCTTTTACCGGGATGTCGCTGCCCATTTTCCCAGTAGCAAGCTCCTCTGTATTCAGTAGAATCTTATTGAAATAGCCCGCCTTTTTCATAATGATAATGAGAAGCGGAAGTCCAATCACAATAAATGCAAGACCAAAAATGACAATGAATCCTGGTTCAACAAAGACGGCAGCTGCAAGCATGCCCAATCCAAAAACAAATCCCAGCAGCACGATCAACTGGATACCGATACTCCTGACCAGAAATGCATCCAAAATCGCTTTATAAGCCTTTAACACAAGGCTATTCTGTAAATCGTCCTTAAGCTGCTGCCCATCATTGCGATATTCAGCAAGATATTTCAGCTGCATCAAGCCAAATGCAAGCAATGCGGCTGCAGCTGCCATGCTGATCAATAGTTCAATCAGCGAAGAGAAGATATCGGAATTGTAATATACAAACTGCTCGCTGATCAGAGTCAAGGAAAGCAGGAAGAAACCACCTGTCACAAGCATGATGCCCAATCTTACATCAAGCGGAATTTTCGCGTAAATTGGCTTGAAATTTTCAAAGTTTCCAAAAACAATAGCTGGTTTGCGCCTTGCGATAACATAAGCAGCAATCAGCGCACCGATGCTGACAATCATATATCCAATGAAAAGCATCTGGCGTTTTTGGAAATAACGATAATCTCCGATTGCCTGAAGCGATGCTGGAGCATTTCTAGATAGCCCGATCTTCCCTGTAAAATTACTATTTTGTTTTGTCAGGATCGCCTCCGCAACCTCATTGTAAGGCATGAAGTCCTCGTGAAATCCTGTATATCCGTAAAAATCCTGAATGTCACCGTAATCCTGGACGAAGTACATTTCTTTGTTATTTATGAATTCAGAAACGGAATCACCATCCTTAAGATTAAGGTTCGTAAATACCTCTCCCGTTTCAGCGTCTTCCATATAATACTTGTACGCACGCCCTAAGTTTACAAATTGCCGGCGATACTTCTCCAGCTCCTGATAAAATTCATCTACACGTTTCTCTTTTTCCTTAACAATTTTGGCCCGTACGTGTTCATCACTGTTGAAGTTTTCAGTTATGTCAGCAACTTTTGTATCCCGTTCTTTCGTCAGGGCATCGACAACGGCCTTATTTCCGCTGTCCTTTGCGTCTTGGATCTGCTGTTCATACTGCATTCCGATATTGGAGATCTGTTCGCCCAGATTGCCGTACCGCATGCGATGCTCTTCTATCTCTTCATTCGAAACGGTGATTTCCTTCTTCATGTCCTCTTTCGTCATGCTATTTAACTCAAAGACTTGCAATAAGCTGACAAATCGATTCATCTGATAGCCGTATTCTTCTGATTCAAAGTAATCCCCTTGCAAAAACTGGCTGCCATTCGTAAAGGCAGAAAACAATCCGCTAAGCCCAAATG
>NZ_JBAVFI010000608.1:0-11497 GCF_049588175.1 Mesobacillus sp. | reverse complement strand
GAATTAGGGGGCAGGAATATGTTAATCGATTTGATAAAATGCCATGGTTCTAATAATGATTTTTTACTTATAGACGAAACCGAAGGAAACTATAAACTGGACGATTTTAAAAGACGGGATTTGGCTTTGACGCTTTGTGACAGAAATACTTCACTCGGTGCTGATGGCATTTTGTTTATTCGTAACAG
Source organism: Mesobacillus sp. (assembly GCF_049588175.1). Lineage (GTDB taxonomy): Bacteria > Bacillota > Bacilli > Bacillales > Cytobacillaceae > Mesobacillus. Next base: position 11,309 of record NZ_JBAVFI010000608.1, on the reverse strand, counting down.
CAACGTAGCAGATGCGCAATACCGCATTTTTAATTCAGATGGTACGGAGGCCTCAATGTGTGGAAACGGTCTTCGATGTGCCGGAAGATATGTTTGTGAAAAGCTCGGTAAGGATGAAGCAATAATAGAAACATTGAAAGCCAATCTTAAAGTGAAAAAGCATGAGGAAATTTTTACCGATATCCCAACCTATCAGGTGGAGATATCTCCAGTGTCTTTTAAATTGGAGGATTTGCCGCTTAGCCTCGATCAAGAAACACTTATTCAGGAAAAACTGCCGGAGTTATCAGAAGAGTTGACCTTTACAGCTCTGGCTGTGCCAAATCCGCACCTGACTGCCATTGTTAGCAAAGAGCAATTAGACTCTGATTTGCAGGAAGAAATAAGCCGAAAGGTAAATAATCCGAATGACTTATTTCCGGACGGAGTGAATGTGAGCTTTATCAGACTGCTTGAAAAAGGGAGTATATACGTCAATACATTCGAACGGGGAGTAGGCTTCACAAATGCATGCGGAACAGCCATGTCTGCATCAACTCTCGTCACTTGCCTTTTGAATGATAATGAATTTGGGCAGCCAATCAATGTTTATAACAACGGCGGAATGGTTCAATGCGATGTCCACGAACACAATGGGGTCTACTCAATCGATTTAATCGGTAACGCAACGTTTTTGTACTCAGCGCAGCTAGAGATCGATTTTAATGAGGAAGGTATTGTAGTGGATGTATTGGAGCAGGAAGATTTCAATGAAGATGCACAGTATAGCTTGCTGCAAGAGCATGCAAAAAAATATCTGAACCAGTTTTAAAAAATTTACCTGGGTAACAATTTGCCAAAAAACCTCCTGAGCTCAAATTACAGGAGGTTCTTGCTGCTTATTACTTTGTTTTTAAAATCTGAAGCACTGGTTCAAAATTTTGTTCTTTTTTTGCAGCGAAATAGTCTCGGAACGGGCATCCCTGTTTCTGGACTCTTTTTATGATTGTCCCTAAATGAAAATGTTCAATTCTTAAGTCTTCGGTGACTTCATCCCAGAATAGGGGAGTCGCCACACCGGCATGTGATTTGCCCCTCGCTGAATAGGGGCTGACGATTGTTTTGCCCTCAGCATGTTGGACATAGTCCACATACAGCCTGTTGCCTCTGTTCTTTTTCAAACGTTCAATAGTAAAAGAATCTGGATCCTTTGAAACTAGATATTGCGCAATAAAAGAAGTAAATAACCTGGTATCGTCATAGCTATAAGTGTTGTCAGGGAGCGGAATATACACCTGAAGCCCTTTGTTTCCAGATGTTTTAATAAAACTGATGAGCTTTAATTCATCTAAGACTTCTTTAATGTATAAGGCTGCTCTTATTGCTAAATGAAAATATTCCCTTGATGGAGGGTCGAGGTCAAAGACGATTTCATCAGGCCCTATGTTCGAGATTGTTTGAAAAGGTATATGAAATTCAATGGCAATCTGGTTTCCGAGCCAAAGCAGAGTCTTCATATTGTTGCATACGATATATTCGATTCCCTCTGACATTACCGTTTCCACAAAAGCAGGAGCATAATCAGGAACATTTTTTTGGTAAAAAGCTTCGCCGAACATTCCATGTGGATATCGAATTACTGTCAACAGCCTGTCCTTTAAAAAAGGAAGCATATAGGGAGAAATTTCCCTAAGATAATGAATATAATCCACCTTCCTAACTGAAGGTTCCTCCCATAGCGGTTTGTCAGGATGGGTGATTTCAATATCAGGTGGCAGATTCTTTTGCTGAAAAACAAATTTCTTATATGTACAGGTATCAGGGGACAAATCGAATCGGAATTGGTGGAAATGCGGCTCGCGGAGCTGGTCATCATAAATTTCCAAATACTTCACGTCAAGGCAAATTCCCGGTTCGACATAAATATATTGATTGTCTTCATCACTTTTATTTTGTTTGATAATTTGCTGGAGCGCATTTTTCTCTTCGGGCTTAAAGCCGAAAATGACAAGGCCGATTGATAATATTTCATTATCCTTGTAGACAGAAATATAAAAATATCCATTGGATTTTTCATAAGCTGTGACAAAACATGATACATATTTCCAATTCTTCGCTTTGATCCAGGCTTCAGTCCGTTTTCCTTCCACCCATTTGCTATTCGTTCGCTTAGCCACAATCCCTTCACCATCAAATAACATTATTTTTTCCCATAAGCTATCAAGGTCAGTCTCGCTAGGGATTAATTGAATTAGATGTTGGCCTCGAATATCAGGTGCCAGTGGAAGCATGAGATCTTTGAATAAAGTTTCGAGCGTAGTTCGCCGTTCTTTATATGATTCAGTTATTAGGCTTGTTCCTTTAAGTGTAAGAAGATCAAATACCATCAATCTGCATGGATTCTTTTTGGCAATAAGACCAATACGTTCCTCTGACCTCATTCTTCCTCTAACTTGAATGGCAGCAAAATTTGCTTTATATTCATTCTCTAGATATACCAGCTCAGCGTCCATTTCGAGCGGGAGATACGGTTTGAACTCTTCTTTAAGGGAGAGCAAGTATTCCTTAATTTCAGGGAAAATTGGGAGGAGCGGCTTTCCATTCCGGCTAGTCAGAGCAAGCTCATTATCCCATGATAAAATAGCCCTGAACCCGTCAAATTTTGTTTCATAACGCCACTCATTCCCTCTTGGGATATCAAATGACAGTGTAGGCAGCATTGGTTTCGGCATGATTTCCATCCTTTCACCAGTCGTATTTATATTGTTCCTGTTTATCGGCAAACTAGTCCGCTGGGAAAAGTTTTAACGAATGATAAACCGTTTCTAAAGCAAATTAGTAATAAAACTATAAGGATGGAGACGTATATGCATACAATCTGGAAAGGAAGTATCAGCTTTGGCCTTGTCAATATCCCCATCAAGCTTCATGCGGCAACTGAAGATAAAGATGTTAAACTGAGGACGCTTCATAAGGAGTGCAACTCTCCAATCAAATATGAGAAGGTTTGCCCTGTTTGTGCCAAGGAAGTGAAAAATGAAGATATCGTGAAAGCTTATGAATATACAAAAGGCAAATTTGTCGTTCTTGATGATGAGGATTTGGAAGCATTAAAAAAAGAAAATGAAGAAAAATCAGTCGAAATCATCGATTTTGTAAAAATGTCTGAGATAGACCCGATCTACTATCAAAGGAGTTACTTCATGTCGCCCAGCGAAAGTGGAGGAAAGGCCTATTCCCTATTGAGAAAGGCGCTTGAAGAATCGCAAAAAGTTGGAATCGCCAAAATCATGATCCGTGCGAAAGAACAGCTGGCGGTAATCAGGGTGTATGATAACACGCTCGTGATGGAAACAATCCATTTTCCCGACGAGGTAAGAAAGACTGTAGATGTACCAAATGTTCCAGAAGAAAACAAGGTAACGGAGAAGGAACTTCAAACGGCAATCATGCTGATAGACCAGCTCACAACAGAGTTTGACCCCGATAAATATCATGATGATTACCGGACTGCCTTGCTTGAGCTAATAGAAGCAAAACGCACCGGAAAAGAACTAGTGACACCAACGGAAAAAGAACCTGTTTCAAATGTCACCGACCTCATGGCTGCACTCCAGGCATCAATCGACCGAACAAAGCCAGAGAAAAAAGAGCCAGTAAAGAAAAAGAAAGCCGCCGCAAAACCAAAAGCAAAAGAGAAAAAGCAAGCGTGAATAATACATCTGCCGGCCAGCGTACTGCTTGGCCGGTTTTTATTCGAATAAAAAGGAAAATTTGTTTCGGGTGCAGAATAAAATACAGAGATAAAGGGGGAAGTACAAATGAGAAAAGTTCTTGTATTAGGTGGGACTCAGTATTTTGGCAAAAAGCTCGTTCAGAAACTAATTGAAAATGGCGACCAAGTAACAATAGCGACGAGAGGGACAAAGGATGATCCTTTTGGCAATCAAGTTGAACGGCTTGTAATAGATCGCGAAAAAAAAGATACAATGGCAATTGCATTCGCAAACAAAGAATGGGATGTGGTATACGACCAATCCTGTTTTTCGCCCACTGAGGCCAGGGATACGGCCGAAGTGCTTAAGGGAAAAACTAAGCGATATATTTTTACATCAACCCAAGCTGTTTATGAATTTGGAACGATGCATAAAGAAGAGAACTTTGATGCCAATACATATGAAATAAACTATAAAACACGCAGGGAATACCCTGGATACGAAGGTTACAAGGAAGCTAAACGCTCCTCGGAGGCTGTTTTCCATCAGCTTGGTTATTTTGATGTTGTTTCAGTCAGGTTTCCTATCGTAGTATCCGATGACGATTATTCAGAACGTTTAAAATTCCATGTCGATAAAATTCTTTCAGGCCAGGCAATTGGAATTCAGAATCCTGATTTACGATATAGTTTCATCCATGCAGGTGAAGCCGCTGATTTTTTAATGAAAATAGGTGCTTCCGATTATTATGGACCAATCAATCCAGGATCTGCAGGTGACATAAGCCTGCGTGAGCTTATTGACAAAATTGCCAAGCTTGCTGAAAAAGAAGCAATGATTGAAAACGGTCTCGCCGCAGAAAATCCATCTCCATATTCATTGCCAGGATCCTGGTCAATCGATACTACGAGGGCAGAGCAACTTGGGTTTGTATTTATCCCGCTCGATCAATTACTAGAGGAATTAATAAAATATTATATTGAAGAATACAAAGAGGTATAAAAATGAACCAGGTGCAGTGCATGCACCTGGTTTGGTGTTTTCAGGAATTTCAGAAGGAATTCAGCATGGAAGTAAAAATGAAAATTGAAAAAGGTATTTCCATCCAGCTGTCAAATATATAAGAACTAGGTAATTTTGTTTTCCTTGATTGAAAGTTTTACTTTACGGGGGGAGGCAGCGGCATGGAAAAGAAAAGTAAATGGAAACGGATGATTGTACCAGCAGCGATATTCCTATTGGCTTTTGGATTATATGTAGGCTATTCCAGCTGGGAAACAAAAAATCATGAGGATGTCAGGAAAATCCGCGAAGCAGTGGCTGCCAGTAATGATGAAAATGAGGACATTGCTGTGTTTCAACAAGAATCAGTAAAAAAGGATTTTAAGAGTGTAGGGATTTTTATTTCAAAGTTCCACCAAAATTACAACCAGTCACTTGGCTGGGGAGGAATTGATTCGGTGAAATGGGAAGCCCAAAGGGAGACCGCAGCTGAAATCAATTCCATTTTAAAGAGTATTCAAACAGATAATGGCGATTTGCAAGCGGATTTTGAGGCGATATCAGAATATGCAAAAACGATTGAAGGCGGAGAACGAGATAAAAAGGCTTTGCTGAAGCTTCATCGTTACTTCCATGACCTTGACATTGAAGTTAACGGTTACAAAAAGACAAATGATTACTTTGATGTGACTGAATATAAAAGATCTCAGAATGGTTAAACACATCCATGAAGGGTAACATAACAACAAATGGGAAAGAAATGGAGTGAGCAGGCAAGAATGAAACTAGTGGTATTGTCTGACACTCATATGCCCAAAAAAGCAAAGCATCTTCCGCGCATAATGATGAAGGATTTGGAAACCGCAGATTACATCATCCATGCCGGTGATTGGCAGACCGTGGAATGTTTTCATGAGCTTAAACAATATGCGCAAGTAATTGGTGTAACAGGGAACGTGGATAGCCCGGAATTGAAAACTCTATTGAATAAAAAAGAAATTCTCAGTGCAGGAGATTTTAAAATCGGGGTTGTTCATGGACACGGCACTGGCAAAACAACTGAAAGAAGAGCAGTAGACGCTTTTATGATGGATGAAGTAGATTGTATTGTCTATGGACATTCACATATTCCTGTACGAAAGGAATCAAACGGTATTCTGCTGTTCAACCCAGGTTCTCCGACGGATAAAAGAAGACAGAAGGATTTTTCGTATGGTATCCTGACAATCGGAGGAAAAATTGAGGCAGAGCATGTTTACTTTGATGACAAGAGTTAAAGTATTGTATGGTTTTGTCTTGAGGTCCAGGTGTTTTCGTCTAAAACGACTGTTTGGAAATTCAGCCTGTCATTTTCAGAAGCAGTACATATTTTTGCCAGATACTAAAAGCATATAAGAGGAGTTGGAGTAATCATGAAAACATTTAATGTGAAATTTCATGCTGAAGATCAAGTAGAAACAATGGTTGTCCAGAAATTAAGCGGTGAAGAATATGAAACAGCTACAGAAGGTGGAACACGCCATTTATTTGATTTGGATACCAATATCGGTTTCTTCGTATTCTTTGACGCAGAAGATAAAGCAGGCAAAGAATCTTACCTAGTGCTTCAGTATGAGGAAGAAAGTGAAGAGCCATCCAATTGTTATGGCTTCGAATTGAAGGACTTCTATGAGTTTTCAGCTCTGTACCTGAATGACTTGGAGTTCAATGAGGAATTGAGCGAAGAGGAATACGGTCCTGTACACCATTTGGCACACCTTCTTTTTCATATTGTCGAAGAGGGAAAAACAGTACAGGTATAATAATAAATTAAAAAAGAGCAGTTTCTGCTCTTTTTTAATTTATTTCGTTATCTAACTCAGTATCGAGGTTCTGCATACAATAGGCTTTCACTGCTTCAGCCTCTTCATCTTCAAGGTCAAAATCTAGCACTTTTTCTGTTTCCTCTTCAATGAAATAATTTTGAAGAATTCGGCCTTCGCCGCCATCTACAAGGAAAATAACTTTTAACAGTAAACCTTTCTCCGTATACAGTTCGTCTTCCTCGTCTACATTGATATCTAAAAAAAACTCATATCTGTGTCCTTGAAGAAGGCCGAATGGATCTTCAAGCAATTCCACAGAATGTCCTGTAATTTCCATGTGCAAATCATCCTTTTAATTTTGTCTTTTCTATTATATATCGAAAATATCGATAACAATCAAGAAATTAGACTAAAAGTCAGAATGCCTGCCTATTCGGACAGATTCGATCTTGTATCCTTTTATAAAAATAGCTTCAATGCCTGATAACCAAAAAATAATCCAAAGCCAATTAGTGAAGCCCCTGAAATGAAGGAAATGAAGATAAGCAGCCGAGTAGTAAGCAGCTTCCGAAAGCTGCTGGAAATGGCAGCCATGACAATATCCCATATGATGAGTCCTGTGATGATGCCAAAGCTATTGATAATCAGTTCTCCAGTTCCGTAGGTGGATGCCGTCTTCGCAAGCACTGAGCCGTATATTCCAAGCCAAAAAAGAATCGTCAGTGGATTGGATATGGACATCAAGAACCCTGTGGAAAACGATTTAAATCCTGATCCGCTGCCTCTGTTTTCCATAACAATCTTACCAGAATTCATGATTGTCTCTATTCCAGAGTACATCAGGACAAAAAAACCAAACAGCCACAGGAAAGACTGCATGTATGGTGTCTCAAGAAATCTTACCACTCCAAGATATACAGTAAGCATATAGACAATATCAGCTGATAAAGCGCCTAGGCCCAAAAGCCAGGCTTGGAAAAATCCGCTTTTTATCCCCTTGTCCATTTGTGCAGCATTTACAGGACCAATTGGAGCTGCGAGTGATAACCCAAGGAATATGTATCCCAAAAACACGTTCATTTTAACGACCTCCATTAGCCAAAGCGTACAATTTGCTTGTACTATTTCTATTCAGGAATATGAAGGTGTACAACTTATTTTCCAAATAGGTTAAAAATTTGAACGAACATAAATAAAATTTTGTTGTTAAGCATATAATAGTAACTGTTGTTAAAGGGCAACGCTTGAGGGTTCATCTTTGGTAAAAATAAGAAAGTGTGGTAAAATGAAATAGATATCAACTTTCGCATAATTCATTTATTATAAAAAGTTTAATTTTCGGGCTTTTTATAATAGATGAATTTTTTTATCAATGGTTCGTCGATTACTTATATAGGAGCGTGAGGAAATGGCATTTGGCAGAAAACCACCTGAAGAGATCGTAACGGCGGAAACGAAAATATGGGTATGTACTTCTGATGATTGCAAATGCTGGGTTCGCGACAATTTTAAGAGCAGCAATGTCCCCGCTTGCCCAATCTGCAAAAGTGATATGGAACAGACAACTAAAGTATTAGAAGTAGTAAACAACCATAGTCAGAATTTGATTGGCTAATTTAAACCTCAAAACAGTCCGGGTTCTCCGGGCTGTTTTTTTGTGTGTAAAGGCTGGTTTCTGAAAGATTGGTGTTTTCAAGGGGATGTTTGAAAGCTAGCATCCTGGAGTGGGAATCAACAGACAAGTATAAAACAGCCTTCTTTTTAAGGTGAGGAATAAGATTATTTTCAGATAACAATCAAAACCTTTCACGAAAAAATATTGAATTTGATTATAATTGATTGATTTTGAAAGAAAATGATTGATTTTTGAAATCGATTACATTAATATGAAAATACGAAGCAAATAGGAGGTTAGGCTCATGTTGACACCTGAGCGCCACCAGCTCATTTTACAAAAAATAAAAGAAAAACCAACCGTTAAAATACAGGAATTAGTTGATTTGACTGAAGCTTCAGAGTCAACTATTCGACGCGACTTAACAGTCCTTGAAGAAGGCAAGTTCTTAAAAAGGGTTCATGGGGGGGCAGCAAGGCTGAGAGGCAAGCTTCAAGAGCCAAGCATGGTTGAAAAATCTGCCAAAAACCTTCAGGAGAAAAGGGGAATCGCTCAATATGCTGCCAGTCTTGTCGAAGAAGGAGACAGCATTTATCTTGATGCAGGCTCGACCATTCTGGAGATGCTCAATTTCCTTCCAGCAAAAGACATAGTAGTGGTTACGAATGGGCTCATGCATTTGCCACACCTTCTGGAAAGGAATATTGAAACCTATGTCATTGGCGGCTATGCCAAGCCAAAGACAAATGCCATCATCGGAAGAGGCGCATTAGCCAGCCTCGAACAATATCGATTCGATAAATGCTTTCTTGGCGTAAATGGGGTTCACCCGCATTCTGGCTATACAACGCCTGATCAGGAAGAGGCAATGATCAAACAAAAAGCCATATCATTGTCACGTGAGGTATTTGTGCTTGCGGATGATACGAAGTTCTCGGAAATCGCTTTTGCAAAAATAGCAGACTTACATGAAGCCACCATCATTACAAACACACTGGATGATGATATAAAAGGTCAATATTCTAGTAAAACTTCAATAAAGGTTGTGACAACATGATTTACACATTAACGCTTAATCCTTCCGTAGATTACATTGTCGAAGCAGATGAAATCGTACTCGGTGAATTGAACAGAAGCAAGAATGAAGCGAAATTCCCAGGCGGGAAAGGAATCAATGTATCCCGAGTTCTACGCTCAATGGAGATGGAAAGCAAGGCTATTGGTTTTTTGGGAGGCTTTACTGGAAAATATGTCGAGGAGTTCCTTAATAGGGAAGGCATTTACACAGGATTCATCAAAGTCGACGGGGATACGCGAATCAATATTAAACTGAAAGCAGATACAGAAACAGAAATCAACGCCCGCGGTCCTGAGATATCATCTCTTTCAATAGGTTTATTGAAGGAGCAGATCAAGCAGATAGGACATGGAGATTTCCTGGTGCTGGCTGGAAGCATTCCATCGAGCATGCCAGGGACAATCTACGAGGAAATTGTCCAGATTTGCAAGGATACAGGTGCAGAGTTCATCGTAGATGCAGAAGGCGATTTGCTAAAAACTGTGCTCGAATATCGCCCATTCTTGATCAAGCCGAATCATCATGAATTAGGCCAGTTTTTCAACACGGAGGTTTCATCGACAGTAGAGGCAATTTTCTATGGGAAGAAGTTGATCGAAGCTGGAGCTAAAAATGTGATTGTATCTCTGGCTGAAAAAGGAGCTGTATATATTAACGAATCCACAGCTTATACAGCATCTGTGCCGAAGGGTGAAGTCAAAAGCTCTGTTGGTGCAGGGGATTCCATGGTAGCAGGGTTCCTTTCCCGTTACATGAAAACGAAGGATCACAAAGAAGCATTTCGCTATAGTGTTGCCTCAGGAAGTGCCACTGCCTTTTCCATTGGATTATGTACGGATGAAAAAGTAGAAAAGCTTTTGCCAGAAGTAAATATACAAGAATGCTAGTGAGGGGGAAGAGATATGAGAATCACAGAATTGCTTACTAAAGAGACGATTCTTTTAACAATGAAAGCCAATACAAAGCTTGATGCAGTTGATGAGCTTGTAAGTGTTCTCGAAAAGGCTGAAAAAATTACTGACCGAACAATATTTAAGGACGCAATTTTAAAACGCGAAGAACAAAGTACAACAGGTGTTGGGGACGGTATTGCTATTCCGCATGCTAAAACTTTTGTTGTAAAGGATGCAGCGATTGTTTTTGGCAGATCTCAGTCGGGAATTGATTATGAGTCACTGGACGGACAGTCAGCTCATCTGTTCTTCATGATTGCAGCACCTGAGGGAGCTAATAACACTCACCTTGAAGCACTTGCACGCTTGTCAACGATACTAATGAAAGCAGACGCTCGTGAAAAATTACTGGGTGCTAAAAATGCAGATGAAGTATTAGAAATCATCAATAGCTATGACAAGGACGATTCAGAAGAAAAAGTCGAGCGTACGAATAAAAAATTCATTGTTGCCGTGACAGCGTGTCCTACAGGCATCGCCCATACGTATATGGCTGCAGACTCTCTTAAGGCAAAAGCAGCTGAAATGGGAGTGGACATCAAGGTTGAGACAAACGGATCCGGTGGCGCAAAAAATGTCCTTACTCCTGCTGATATTGAAAATGCTGAGGCAGTCATTATCGCGGCTGATACAAAGGTTGAAATGGAGCGGTTTGCAGGTAAACCTTTGATTGAGGTCCCTGTTGCTGACGGAATCAGGAGACCGAAGGATTTGATTGAGAAGGCTGTTAAAAAAGATGCACCATTATATCAGGCATCAGGAAATAAAGGGCCTGAAAAGAAAGAAAGCCGCGGCGGTGTGTATAAACATTTAATGAATGGTGTATCTAATATGCTTCCATTTGTTGTCGGAGGCGGGATCTTAATCGCAATTTCGTTTATGTTTGGCTATAACGCGTTCAATCCTGAAGACCCGTCTTATAATCCAATCGCAAAAGCTCTCATGGACATTGGTGGCGGAAGCGGAGCATTTGGTCTGCTTGTACCAGTACTTGCAGGATTTATTGCCCTTAGCATTGCGGACAGACCAGGTTTTGCTCCTGGTATGGTAGGCGGTTTGCTTGCAGCTTCTGGTGGTGCGGGCTTCCTTGGCGGATTGATTGCCGGTTTCCTTGCAGGTTACCTTGTATTAGGCTTGAAAAAGTTATTTGCCGGTTTACCA
>NZ_JBAVFI010000607.1:0-3640 GCF_049588175.1 Mesobacillus sp. | reverse complement strand
AATTAGATCAGCAAAAACTGGAAGAATTTGTTGAAGTATTGGTGCAGTATATTTAGGTTTTTAAAAGTTAATAACAGCGAACATAAAAAAGCAGTTATCGATGAAAGATAACTGCTTTTATTAGTTTTCCTACTATGGTAAAACATAACCTTTTCGAAAACTGCTCGTTTAGATTGACCCGCTTTCTTGCCTGCTTTCTTTTCTTACTGCCTCAAAAGCTGCTTCAAGATCATCTCTTAGATCTTCCCAGGCTTCCAGTCCGACAGAAAGCCTCAGCATATTGTCCTTAATACCCATTTTTTCTCTTGCTTCCTTTGGTACAACAGCATGCGTCATTGTTGCAGGGTGCTGGATTAAAGTCTCTGCATCACCGAGACTGACGGCGATTTTAATAAGCTTTAGTTTGTTCATAAATAACTGGGCAGCTTTTTTGTCTCCTTTAATGTTAAAAGAGATCAGTCCCCCTGGCTTACGCATTTGTTTTTTTGCAATCATGTAATCAGGGTGATTCGGATCACCTGGGAAAATGATTTCCTCTACAGCTGGATGATCGGACAGATATGCAGCAAGTTTTTCTGCATTATCACAATGGCGGTCCATCCTTACAGGAAGTGTTTTCAATCCCCGAAGAAGCAGCCATGCGTCAAAGGGGGACATAACTCCGCCAATATCTTTTTGTGTTGTCATAGCAATCTTGGACATAATTTCTTTAGGTCCGACTGCTATTCCTGCTATCACGTCTCCGTGGCCGCAAATATACTTAGTCGCACTGTGAATGACAAAATCGCACCCAAGTTCAAGTGGATTTTGCAGATAAGGTGAACTAAAAGTATTATCAACCACAACCGGTATTCCTTTTTCTTTCGCAACCTCCGCAACCATTTCCAAGTCAACCAGTCTCATTGTCGGGTTGATTGGCGTTTCAATATAGATGCATGCTGTCTCGGGAGTTATAGCAGCCAACACTTCTTCTCTAGTCGACATCATCGAGAAATCATGGTTTATATCATATTTTTCTTTCATGAGCTGCAGGAGCCCAAATGTACATCCGTAGACGCCCTGCGAACAAAGAATATGGTCGCCAGTCCTTGTTAACGAAATTAATATTGCCGAAACGGCTGCCATACCCGATGCAAAAGCAAGGGCTTTCTCTCCTTTTTCAATCGCGGCCATTCTTTCTTCAAGCATAGCGACGGTTGGATTGCCAAGGCGAGAATAAATAAAACCATCTTCTTCTCCCGCAAATCGTCTTTCTCCCTGTTCAGCAGTGTCAAAGGTAAATGTACTGGTCTGAAATAGAGGCGGAGCAAGGCTTCCCCTAAATTCATCGGATTTATAACCTGAATGGATTACTTCTGTTTCGAATCGTTTCTCTCCCATACTAATCCTCCTGTATTCTTTGTAACCGCTTACAAACCCCATTAACAGAATATGATATTTATCCAAATTATGAAAGTAATTTATCTTCGATTGAAAAAGAAAAAGCACTCACTCCTGAGTGCTTATGAAATCAAACAGATTTTCTTTTTGGACAACCACTTTGTTTTTACCGGAGTCTTTTGCAAAATAGAGTGCCTGATCAGCTCTTTTAAACAGCGTTTTAGTCGTGTCTGCCTGGCCCTTGATCCATGCAGAAACTCCACATGAGATTGTAACGTTTGGCTGTGTATGTTTTTCAACCTTATCGACAAGCCTGTTTGCAATCATGACTCCAATTTCAAGCGGCGCTCCCGGTAAATAAATCGCGAGTTCTTCTCCGCCCCATCTTGCCCCAATATCAGTTCCGCGTATATTTTTAGCAATTTGCCGAGCAAGCTGAATGAGTACATCGTCCCCGACCTGATGCCCATATTTATCATTAACCCCTTTGAAATTATCAATATCAATTAAGATAAAAGTGCCCTGGGAATCCTCAAGCATCGACAATTTCATTTTCTCATCCAAATATTTTCTTGAGTACAGCCTGGTCAAATGGTCAGTAACGACCATTTTTTCCAGTTCTTCACGCAGAATGGAATTGGTAAATGCAAGTGTTGAATGATGAATCAGTGATTGCAGCAATTTAAAAGTTTCAAAGGCAAAGTGATAAGGCTCTTCATGCAGAACGATTGCAAATCCTTTCAAATCACCGCTTTGAATCATTGGAACGCCCATTATTGATTTAAAATATATGGATGAAATCTCATCCTCCGAACCATAATCTCCAATAAACAAGGGCTCCATTTCCTTTTGAATCCGCCTGCCGACATCAGAGATATATTTTGAGGAATGTTTTGAAAAGAAAAAACTGGTGCTTCCCTGAAGAACAGAGTAATCATCACTTTCTGAATCGATCATGATGAAACCAACTTCTTGTGCTTTAAAGGATTTTACTATTTGCCCACAAATAAATTTCATCGTATCAGTCAGGCGCAAGCTTGTATTAAGCTGATGGGAAGTTTCATTAATCAATTGCAAATCCGCTATCAATTTTCTTGATTGCTCATAAAGTTTGGCATTCTCAAGGGCGCTTCCCGCAGTGTTGGCCAATAATTTAATAAATTCAACCTCATTTTGTGGAAAAACCAGTGAATCAGGGGCAATTACCTGAAGTACCCCGTACACGCCCTGCTTTCCCTTTAAAGGGGCGTACATAATTGAATTTCGATCAGCGAGAGAATCTTCAAACTGGATTTGTCCACTTACATAAGATTGCATTGCAGTCAGGTTCTCGCTATCATATTCTAAATCCTTTACTGGCAAGCCTTCATATCCTTTATGGTCATGTGATAGCAGTAAATAATAGATGAAGGTAGGGTATACTTCCTTCAAAGTAGAAATGATTTCTCCTAAAACGGCGTCCATATCCATCGTTGAATGGAATTTTTCTGTGACACGGAACAATTGCTTATAGCGTTTTTCCTCGGCCATCGTATCGGCAAGGCTGCTGATTTTATCAACAAAGGAGCCACATTCACTCGTTGCCTGCTCTAAAAAATTGTCCGATGCACTTATTTGCGAACTGCCATTCATTTGCAGAGCAATCATACCTTCTAATTTTCCTGCTTTATCCAGAAGCATCAGCAAATCATATTTTTCAAAGCCAGGAATAGATGGATTCTTAATAAAGGAGCGCTGGCAAGCCTCATGCTGAACCGTTACAATATCAGGACTGATAATTGCCTCTTTTCCGCGTATTCTTGTCGTCGCTTCTAAAATCAAATCCTGCTTCCATTCATCAAAACGATAAAAATCCACTTCATCTGCATTCATAAAAGGTTTCAGGATCGCAAGCATTTGTGAAAGAAGTTCTGTAAAGGAAAATGAGTCACTGCTGCCGCAGATCAATTCAAAGAAACTGATTTTTAACTTCAATAATAATTCACGTTCTAATGTTTCTTCCATATGTATCACCTGTTTTTCAATCGCATCAGCCAGCGATTTGGATGTGACTCTTAATTTGTAAATAATAGATTGGAATCCTCGAATCAAGTCCTTTAAAGACCAATCGTTAATTAATATTATCTCATGTCAAATTGTATTAGTTTAGGTGAATATCCAATTTTTAGAAATATAAAACAATTACTATTAATTATATCATATACATAGTAAAATAGTATGATTTAAAAGGATATTCTTTCAGTTTCATTTCATCTTTTTT
>NZ_JBAVFI010000606.1:0-4234 GCF_049588175.1 Mesobacillus sp. | reverse complement strand
GCCATGGGCGAAGAAGAACATGGGCGACGCGTTTCTTGAGCTTGGCCTGCTGCCTTCTGCGGAGGATCTGTATCTTTCCATCCAGACAGAAAGCACTGTCCTGAAAATCGAAAGCGGCTTGCAGCTATTATCCCTTTACATAGAACAGGGAAGTTTAGACAAAGCGGTAGCTGTCATTAAGCAAGCTGTGGCGCTGGATCCTGACTATCCTGGAGTGACCGAGATTGCGCGTGCCTTTTTTGAAGAGCACCACGATTGGGATAATACTGTTGAACTGGCTGTCAATGAAGGGGTGCGCACTGGTTCGCCACGCTGGTTCGATGTGTTGACGCAATATGTGGATCAAGGGAATACAAGCACATTCGAACCTGCATATTTCAACACGGCTTTATCTGTATTATTCCAGGTAGACCGCAGCCGTTTTGAACGTCTGGCTGTTTCACTATGGCATAGCTACAGGGGCCAGACAACCTATATGACATGGCTGCGAGAATTCAATCATCTGTTCAGTGGAATGGATGGGAACAGAAGGGATGGCTGGAATCAGCTTTCGGCTGTATACCAGGATGCCTACTTTGAATTGATTAATGGCGATATGCTAATCAAGGAAATTTCACCTTTGATTCCAGATATGCTTACTAATTGGCTGAAGATCACGAGTCAGGCTAATAGCCTTGTTTCAGCATCTTCTATCATTGCCTGGAACGAAGTGTTCCCATCAACGATCAGTGGAGCTGCTATCCATGATGCAGAGACGATCATCTTGAATTCGCGTGATTACCACGATGGCTATGAGGATAGCATGAACCTGTTCACGACAATCATCAAGTGGGCCGAAGAACATGAAATCGAAGTCGGCAACCGGATCAAGTGGATGGTGCAAGAGCTGAACGAGTCCAATGTCCACAATTTATTGGTTGCAGGCATATCCGGAAATGGAAAGTCTTCTTTTGTAAATACAATCATCGGTGAAGAGCTGATCACTGCTCCTACAGCAGCGGTCATTCGTTTCAACGATCAGCAAAATACCGAGATCCTGGAAATTACGGATTCAGTTGTACGTGAAATTACGGATGTAAACGATTTTCAGGAAGTGGCTGGAGTACGCCGCCAAACGCATAAGAACGAAACAGTTATTGATTTTAAAGCTCAGTTCCCGTTCCTGCGTGAGCATGAATTCGCTTTAATCGACACACCGGGAGTCAACCGCAATAATTACGACAAGCATCCGCTGTTCAATTACCTGCGTTTTGCAGACAGCTTACTGTTTGTCCTGAATGCAAATGACCCATTCACAGAGAAGGAAAGAGATATCCTTACGAAGATTTCGGAGTATTTCCCTAACCTGCCGATCCACTTCCTCTTGAATAAAATGGATGTCATCTACAGCCAGCAGGAAGCGATTGAAGTTTTCGATAATACCTGGTCTGAAATAAGCCAATATTACCCTGAAGCTAAAATGTTTGCCTTCTCTTCAAATTATGAAAAGCAGCAGCAGCTAAAGGATTTCTCTGATTTTATCAAAACAAATCGAAACGCTATGAACTTCGAAGAAGAGCGAACTTCCAAACTGCAATTCTTCGTCAGAAGGGCGATCACTTATTTGCTTGATAAGCGAATTGAAATCGAAAATAACCATATGGAATCCATCAGCTGGAATGAAGAAATGGTTGGTAAGCTGAATGGAGCCATCAATCAGCTGGGAGATATTGAGGAGGAAAAATCACGCTCTATTCAAAAATCGTTCCGCAAAATTAAGGACGATACCCGCGCTGAAATCATCGAGAAAATTCCCGAACTGCTTCGCGGCTGTACTGATTTAGTGACGGAAGAGAGTGATTTTGGAAGGCTCCATGATGAGATCGATAAAGAAATGAATATACGAATTCAGGAGTATCTAGACAACACGGTGCTGCCTAAATTCCATGAAACTCTAGAAGGCTGGGTACAATTTTCAAAGGATGAATTCGGCCATAGCCAGTCCTACCTGAATGAAATGGCTGAAGGCTTCAATGCGATGTATGGGGATGAACGGATTAAGCTCGAATGTGATTTCAGAGTGCTCGATGACTGGCGCCGCGATGCTGACCGGATGACGAATGGTGTCTATTATGAAAAGGTAAATATCATGCACAGATCGACTCCTCAGCAGTTCTTTTTAAAGAGTGCTGGTAAGCTTCTTGGAGTGCTGCCGCAAAATAATACGATGCTGTACAATCGTTATAAAACGTATCTTGAAACCGAAGATTACTATGAAATCGCCGTTTCGATTGCGAACAAGTTCCTTCAGCAATTCGAGATTTTCGAAAAATCGATTGAACGTGATGTTAATCTATTCTTCAAGCAGCCTTTCATTGCTCTTGAGCATGCCGTTGAAGAGGCACGTTCAGAAATTGAATATGGCAAGAATGAGCTTGAAAAAATGAGAGTGAACCCTGAATTGTATCGCGATCCATTGACATTGTATGAAGTTAAACTGCGTCAATATGAATGGATGACAGCGGCAGGCAGAGGGGAATAACTAGTAAAAGGAAGATTCCTGATTAGGGATCTTTCTTTTTTTATCCAGTCAAAGACGAATAAAATTTAATTTTCGAAATAATATTGACAATATGAGTATAGGAGATTAAAGTAAGTTTATCGATTTGCTCCGTTAACTTAATAAAGAAATTCTCTTATCAAGAGTGGCAGAGGGACTGGCCCTGTGACGCCCGGCAACCGTTCCATACGGAATTGGTGCTAAATCCTGCAAAACATTTTTATGTTTTGAAAGATAAGGGAGGAAGAATCTGTCTGTTCTTTTACGCTGATGAAACCTCTCTTTTCTAGAGAGGTTTTTTTATATGGTTGGAAAAAGCAAATCAATTTTAAAGGGGGAAAAAGACATGAAAAAAACTGGTTTGAAAAAGGTATTCTTAACAGCGGTTGCGACAGCGCTTTTGCTGACAGGCTGCGGCGGCGGGGAAACAAAGACTGCGAGCGGACCTGTTGAAGGAGTTCCTGATCGCTTTGCTAAAGGGGAAGAAGTGAAAATCAAGGTCATCCGCAAGATTGGCGGCGATGACCATACTGCTCAGTATTTAGCTGGGGCTAAAGCAGAAGGAGAAGCGCTTGGCTTCAAGGTTGACGTATTCACCGCAAATGGCGATACGGCAAAATTCCATGATGCCATCAACCAGGCGCTTCAGCAGGATTATGATGGATTTCTGATTTCCCATGGTGACGACGCAGCTACCGTGGATGATGTAAAAAAGCTAGTCGAAAAGGGAAAGAGCGTTGTCACATTTGACTCAAATGCAGACATTGCCCAGGTAAAAGGAGTCACCCTCACTTCCCAGGACGATGAAGCACTGGCCAAACTAGCACTGGATCAGCTGGTAAAAGAACAAAACGGTGAAGCCAATATTGTCTACCTTTGGGTTGACGGTTTCCCGCCAATGGTGAGAAGAAATAAAGTGTATCAGGAAACATTGAAGGCTAACCCTGGAATTAAAGAGGTTGAGAGATTCGGAGTGGCAGCTGCCGATACAAGTGTCCAGACGCAAAATGCAGTGGCAGCGATGCTGAATAAGCACCCTAAAGGTGAAATCGATGCAATTTTTGCAACTTGGGATGCATTCGCGATTGGTGCTGCCCGTGCGATTAAGGAAGCTGGACGCGATGAAATCAAAATCTATGGAATCGACGTCTCCAACGCGGACCTTCAGGAAATACAGGGAGAAGGCAGCTCATGGAAATATACTGCCGCTGTAGATCCTAAGCTGATTGGCGCTGTTAATATGAGAATCCTGGCAAAGAAGCTTGCGGGAGAAGAAACACCACAAACATATGACCTTGAAGCAGCGTTGATTTCTCAGGAACAGCTGCAGCAGTCAAAAAACCCGGTGAACATGGTCAATCTGGCTGAAATCATCGAAGGCTGGGGCAAATCTGATGCATTTGCGGAAGATTGGATGGAGAAATTGAAGGATCACTACAAAAAATAACGAGGAATTTTAAAAATTCACTGTTGGAAGCACCGACTAATTGGCATTCAAAATTATATTGGCGAAGTTCACAGGTTTATTGGCGAAGTTACAAATATATTGGCGGAGTTCACAATTATATTGGCGAACTTGAAATCCCGTTTGATTTTTACCAATTTCCTGCAACTAAAAAAAACAAAAGCAGACACTATCAAAATCAAGAGAGTGTCTGCTTTGCAGATTGATAGGAGAGGAGGAACATATATGAC
>NZ_JBAVFI010000605.1:0-5875 GCF_049588175.1 Mesobacillus sp. | reverse complement strand
GCCATCGATGGCAGCTTCTGACATGCTATATTGTGATGAAACGTTTTTTTTCAAGAAGATGCAAAACCTTATACGATCTGCAAACGATTCAGCATATCTTGAAACATGGCTTGCAGCAAACAGCATCGCAAAAGAACAATTGTCAGCTGTTTCAGATGTGCAAGAATTAAGTGAAGGGAAGCTATTCCATCAGCTTGCTGAGATGCTTCCGGAAGGCTCAACGCTTTTTGTCGGCAATAGTATGCCAATCCGTGACCTTGATTCATTCTTCTTTTTCAATGAAAAGAAAATCAAGGTGATGGCAAACAGAGGAGCAAATGGCATCGATGGGATTGTTTCGACAGCACTGGGGGTGGCAAGCGTTTCGCAACCGTGCTATCTTGTGCTTGGAGATCTTACCTTTTACCATGACCTGAATGGATTAATGGCAGCTAAAATGTACAATCTAAACATCAATATTTTATTGATTAATAATAATGGCGGCGGAATTTTTTCGTTTCTTCCGCAGGCAAATGAGCCGAAGCATTTTGAAAGGCTGTTTGGCACACCGCTGGATCTTGATTTCAGCCATGTTGTCGAAATGTATAACGGGAAATTCGATGTAATATCAGACTGGGATCATTTTGCAGAGGTTTTCGTTCAAAACCAAAGTATAAGTGGTTTGAAAGTGATGGAAATCCAGACAATGAGAGATAGGAATCTGACAGAACATCGAGATTTGTGGAAATCTGTTTCCCGGGAAATAACTTTAATGCTAAAAGGTGACAATCAATGAAAACCATGATAAACGGCGTCCGATTTAATGTCGAGAAGTGCGGAGAAGGTTTTCCCCTGCTGTTGCTTCATGGTTTTACTGGCGCGGCTTCTATATGGAAGCCGTTTTGTCCTATATGGGGAAAACACTCCCTTCTGGTGATGGTGGATTTGATTGGACATGGTCAAACAGACTCGCCTGAAATGGCAGACAGATACGATGTATTGAGGGCAGCAAATGATCTGAAGGTTCTTTTGGATGAGATGGGGATCGAGAAAACGGATTTGCTTGGGTACTCAATGGGAGGCCGAGTGGCCATCACCTTTGCAAGCCTCTATCCTGATATGGTGAGGAAAATGGTGCTGGAAAGTACCACACCAGGACTAAAAAATGAATCAGAGAAGAATGCTAGAATTCAACAGGACTACAATCTAGCCTCAAAGATAGAAGAGGGAGGATTGGAAAACTTCATTGATTATTGGGAATCAATTCCGCTCTTTCAATCTCAATTGAATTTGCCTGCCAAAGTAAGGGGACAAATAAGGAATCAAAGGCTCCAAAATAACCCTGTAGGCCTAGCAAACAGCCTGAGGGGGATGGGGACCGGGGCGCAGCCTTCATGGTGGGACAAGCTGCCCGGCTTTGATTTTGAAACATTAATGGTAACCGGTACATTGGATACAAAGTTCTGTAACATTGCAGAAGAAATGGTTTCAAAGCTTCCAAATGCTGCACATTTTTCGATAAAAGATTGCGGACATGCAATTCATGTGGAAGAACCTGAAAAATTTGGTACAATAGTAAGTGAGTTTTTGTCGAATACATAAATAGGAGGTTTTCTTAATGACAGTAGAATGGGTTTCAGAACGCAAGTATGAAGATATTATTTATGAAACTTATAATGGTATTGCTAAAATCACCATTAATCGCCCAGAAGTGCGCAATGCATTCCGACCAAAGACGGTAATGGAATTGATTGACGCTTTTGCTTATGCACGTGATGATTCGAGCGTTGGAGTTATTGTTCTAACAGGTGCTGGAGATGATGCATTCTGTTCAGGCGGAGACCAGAGGGTTCGCGGACATGGTGGATATGTTGGAGAAGACCAGATTCCTCGTTTGAACGTCCTTGACCTTCAGCGTTTGATCCGTGTAATCCCTAAGCCGGTTATCGCTCAGGTAAAAGGCTATGCAATCGGCGGCGGACATGTACTTCACGTAGTCTGTGATTTGACAATTGCGGCTGACAACGCTATTTTCGGACAGACTGGCCCTAAAGTAGGCAGCTTCGATGCTGGATACGGCTCTGGCTACTTAGCAAGAATCGTTGGCCATAAAAAAGCACGCGAAATCTGGTTCCTATGCCGCCAGTACAATGCTCAGGAAGCACTTGATATGGGCCTTGTAAATACGGTTGTGCCTCTTGACCAGGTTGAAGAAGAAACAATCAAGTGGTGTGAAGAAATCCTTGAAAAGAGCCCTACAGCACTTCGCTTCCTGAAAGCAGCAATGAATGCTGATACTGATGGACTTGCTGGATTACAGCAAATGGCAGGGGATGCAACATTGCTTTATTACACAACGGAAGAAGCAAAAGAAGGCCGCGACGCGTTCAAGGAAAAGCGTAAGCCAGACTTTGGCCAGTTCCCAAGGTTCCCTTGATTCTTTGTCTATTTTAAACGCAGTAAAAAACAGCTTGATGGATATCCATCAGGCTGTTTTCGTCTAAATGCATATTTGTTAGAAGCATGATCAATCGTCATGCATGTAGTAATAATGAAATGATTGTAAAATCAAAGAGGTGGTTACAAAATGGGAGAATACATACCAAACTGGCTGAAAAAAAGGTCAGAGTTGACTCCTGATCGTGAAGCGTTAATTTTTGAAGGGAGAACATATTCGTTTAAAGAAGTCTTTGAAAAGGCGAAGGATATTACCGGAAAGCTTGATGCTCTTGGTTTTGCAACTGGCTCTACAGCAGCTGTGCTTTTTTCTAATCAGGCAGATTCAGCATTCATTTTATATGCTTTGCAAATGGCTGGTGTACGTACGGTTATTCTGAACAATCGGCTTACAACCGAGGAATTATCATGGCAGCTGAATGACTCTGCAGCAGATTTGCTCATTTATGAAGAGTGTTTTACGGCTAAAGCTGCTTCTATTAATATTAGTTTGCAATCAATCAGTACAGAAGAACTCTACAAGATTGAAAGCGCTGATCCAGTCATCCTCGAGGAATTCAACCTGCGGGATGTCACAACCATTATGTATACGTCTGGAACAACCGGTAATCCTAAGGGCGTCATGCAGACATACGGAAATCATTGGTGGAGTGCAACAGCATCTGCTCTTAATCTAGGCATACATGAACAGGATAAATGGCTTTGCACTGTGCCGATTTTTCATATCAGCGGCTATTCTATTTTAATGAGAAGCCAGATTTACGGTATGCCAGTGGTTCTCCACAACACTTTTGATGAACGGAAGGCAATAGAAGATATTCGCAGTAAAAAAATTACGGTGATGTCGGTCGTCAGTACCATGCTTAGGAGAATCCTGAATGAGCTGGGCGGGGAAAAGCTTCCGGAAAGCTTCAGATGCATGCTGCTTGGCGGCGGTCCAGCACCTCTTCCAATGCTCGAGAACTGTCTTGAAAAGCAAATTCCTGTATTTCAAACTTACGGCATGACAGAAACATCCTCACAGTTCGCAACGCTGTCACCAGAATACAGCATTGAACGGTTAGGTTCTGCAGGTAAGGCATTATTTCCTAACCAGATTAAGATTGTTGACCAGGCTGGAAATGAAGTTCCTCCTCGGGCTGAAGGAGAAATCATAGTCAAAGGGCCGAATGTTACGATTGGCTATCTGAACAGAGATGTTGAAACAGCAGAAAAGATTCGTAATCAATGGCTATATACAGGAGATATCGGCTATTTGGACAATGATGGATTTCTCTACGTCCTTGATCGCCGTTCGGATTTGATTATTTCAGGCGGTGAAAACATTTACCCTGCTGAGATTGAAGGTGTACTGCTTTCTCATCAAGCTGTTGCGGATGCGGGTGTGATTGGAGCAGAGGATGAGCAATGGGGTCAGGTTCCGGTTGCGTTTATTGTCAGGAAGGATGGAGTTGACAACTTAGAGGAAGAATTACTTGAGCACTGCCTGCACAAGCTTGCAAAGTATAAGCTTCCTAAAAGAATCATCATTGTCGACAGCTTGCCCAGGAATGCTGCAAAAAAATTGTTAAGGCGAAAGCTGCGGGAGTGGCTGGAAGTGGAGAGACCATGAATATTAAGTCAATCAAGTTATCTTTGATAAAAATGCCATTGAAGCAGCCATTCACTACCCATTTAGGCACAGTAGCCGAAAGAGAAGCAATTATCGTTGAAGTGGAAGGGCATGATGGTGTCAGCGGTTATGGTGAAGGAGTTGCCTTTTCTTCGCCTTGGTACACAGAAGAAACAATGCAGACATCCTGGCATGTACTAAAGGATTTTATCATCCCGCTAATCAAGGAGAACGAGATTGCTCACGCTGTGGAAGCCTATACTTTGTTCAGTTCAATCAGAAGAAACCATATGGCAAAGGCGGCGATTGAAACAGCCTTGTGGGATCTGCAGGCAAAGCGGGAGGGTAAGCCGTTATCGAAGCTATTAGGAGGGACGATCGATAGCATTCCTTCTGGTGTAGTTGTCGGTAATCCTAATTTGCCAGCAGCTATCACTCAGATAGAAAGCTATTTAGAAAAGGGCTATAATCGTGTAAAAGTGAAAATCAG
This sequence comes from Mesobacillus sp., assembly GCF_049588175.1. Lineage (GTDB taxonomy): Bacteria > Bacillota > Bacilli > Bacillales > Cytobacillaceae > Mesobacillus. The sequence continues at coordinate 1,337 of NZ_JBAVFI010000605.1, read as the reverse complement.
CCCGGAAAATGACATTCCGTATATCGCAGGGATTCGAAAGAAGTTTCCGAATTTGCCATTAATGGCAGATGCGAACTCCGCCTATACATTAGAAGATGCAGCACGCCTTAAGGCTCTCGATGAATATGGCTTGCTGATGATTGAACAGCCTCTTGATTATGATGATATTGTTGATCATGCCAAGCTCCAGTCTCAAATTTCGACGCCAATTTGCCTTGATGAAAGCATCGTAACCTTTAATGATGCAAGAAAAGCAGTCGAGCTAGGAAGCTGCAAAGTCATTAATATAAAAATTGGCCGGGTTGGCGGTTTAGGAGAAGCAAAAAGGATCCATGATTTTTGTGCTGGGAAGGGAATCCCTGTCTGGGTCGGCGGGATGATCGAATTCGGAATTTCGCGAGCCCATAACCTTGCACTGGCATCCTTGCCAGGATTCACAATCCCAGGAGATATTTCAGGATCTGACCGATATTGGGAAGAAGATATTATTGAGCCTGAAATTAAAGTCCATGGAGGTTCTATTACATTGCCGGAACGTCCAGGAATTGGTTTTGAACTTAACAGGAAGCGACTGAAGAAAGTAACGATTTTTGAAGAAAAAATTATATTTTAGGATAACAGCACTGTTTTTATGGTGCTGTCTTTTTATTTAGGCTTTGTTAAAGCTGAATGTTGATTTTAATACCCTGTTGATTGTAGTGGAAGGCGCGTAGACTCCTGCGGGCTTAGCTGGACAGGTGAGACCCCGCAGGAGCGAAGCGACGAGGAGGCTCAGCGCCTGCCCCGCGGAAAGCGAAGCGCCTGGAACGAAAATCAACAGCCTTGTTTAACAGAGCTTTTATTTAAATTAGCCCAAATTAACTATTTTGCGATAGTGTGATTTGCATCACTTACTCTCTACTTTTAATTTTATATAATCACTATGGGAATGAGGTTAACGCCTCTGCAAAATAGATAAGACATAAGGGAGTGTAAGGAATGCTAAACGCAAAAACGATTGAAATCATTAAATCTACAGTACCTGTACTAGAAGTTCACGGTGAACAAATCACGACTGTTTTTTACAAAACTATGTTCGAAAACCACCCAGAACTTCTAAATATATTTAACCATGCTAATCAAAAGCAGGGCAGACAGCAAAGGGCATTGGCTGGAACTGTTTATGCCGCTGCAAAATATATAGACAACCTGGAAGTAATCCTTCCGGTTGTAAACCAAATCGCACATAAGCACCGCAGCCTTGGAATCAAGCCGGAGCATTATCCAATCGTAGGAAAGCATTTGCTGCTTGCAATCAAAGAAGTACTTGGGGAGTCAGCAACGGACGAAATTATCAA
>NZ_JBAVFI010000604.1:0-1736 GCF_049588175.1 Mesobacillus sp. | reverse complement strand
GTCCTGAAGCAAGGGAGTTTGCTCCATTAGCAACCTCTTTGATACCTGACTTGGCCGACAGCATTCCATTGTTAAATTCAACAGATTTCCCAGCGAGAACAGAGAGATTTTCATAGAGCTCATTTGAACCATTTTTTAATTTCCCTGCACCATCCATTAATTCTGATGCGCCATCACTTGCCTTGTCCAATCCATCAGCAAGTTCACCTATTTTATCAAACATTGTTTCTGCATAGGTTTCAGACACCTTCTCAGATACAGAGGCCTTAATTCTTTCAGCTGCCGTTTCACCGATTTGAGCAGAAAGAAAGTTAAAGCTTTCATTCGGCATGTAAATGAGTTCAAGTTTTTTTGGTGTGTCATCCAGTAATGTGGTAGCATTTTCGGAGAAATTCTCAGGAATTTTTATGAGCATATAATACTTTTGCTCTTTTAACCCTTTTTCCCCCTCGGCTTTATCCACATAGTCAAAACTAAAGTCTTTGCTTTCCTGCAGTTTCTCAACCAAATTATCCCCAAGCTCCAGTTGTTCCCCTTCGATCATCGCTCCTGAATCCTCATTGACAATAGCTACTGGCAAATCAGATAGATGTTCATAAGGATCCCAAAAAGCCCACAGGAACATTCCACTGTACAGGACCGGGATAAAAATCACAGCGATAATTGGAATCAACAGCTTCTTATTGCGAAATATCGCTAACAATTCCTGTTGCAATAGTTTGTTTTTCATTGTTGTCCTCCCCTTGGTAATAAATGACCATTTTGTTCATTTGGTCAATCAATTCCATAAATTAAGGATTATCCTATATAGACAATCCTTTAAAAATGTAAAACTCAAACAGCTCTGAGATTTCTTCCTTTTCAAGCGGTTTATGTTTTTTCTCCCAGTCAAATATAAAGGCAATGTAGAGTTTCATCATGATAAACGCCGTCATTTCGGGATCGCACTCTTTAATCTCCCTTTTTTGAACAGCCAGGATGACCTTATCCTTAATATAGTTGATAATGGCTGTTTCCATTTTTGTCATCACTTCGATTACTGCCGGTGTCCCTAGATCTCTCGCTTCCTGTGAAAGCTTGATCGTAAGCTGATGTTCTTTACGGAACTCAAGGAGCTTATACAGCGCCCGATGAACATTTTCGTAAAATGACTGAGATGGATCTACTGATTCGTCGGCAACCCGCTTCATTTCCTTGATAAGCCTGTTAACGATCTCATCGAAAAGTTCCTCCTTGTTCTTGAAAAAGGTATATATCGTACCTTTTCCAACATTGGCCATTTTGGCAACCTGGTCAATGGTTGTAGCCTTATAGCCATAGAGAGAAAATGAATTGGATGCTGAATCAATGATTTGCTGTTTTCGGTCGATTGCCATGATTACACCTCTCTACGAATAAAAAATGACCAAATGAGAGAAATGGTCAATTCGTTCGATAATTACTTTATCACAAATGTTTTTTCTTTACAACATAAATAAAGTTGTTTTGTTACTTAATTTGTGGATTTTAGGATTTCTAATGATTCCCATAGTTATGAGCGTGAAGTAAAAGCCATTTAGATTCGTGAAACAAGTTCAAAAAAGGAGGTACTTTACTAAACGTTGCTGTTTTGTTTATAAACAAATCGATGACTAGAGCAGTAAGTGCTAGGCTCCAGCGGGACAGATGGCCTGTTGGATAACTTAATGAGCAAAAACTGGAAGAAGTGGGCGCCGAAAAGACGTCTTGGGTACCTG
>NZ_JBAVFI010000603.1:0-1782 GCF_049588175.1 Mesobacillus sp. | reverse complement strand
TATACTTGTATTGATGCTGCCGTACATGATCAATATTCCGGAGACACTTGGGCCAACCAGCATCGCCCCAGAAGTAGCAAAAGAAAACATCGAGTTGAACCGTTTCCTCTTTTCAGCTGGCACCAGTTTAGTAATATATGTTTCTGAAGTAGGAGCAAAAAAGGCTCCAGCAACATTTGTTAAGAACATAATGATATAGATTGGTATTAATGAAGAAAAGAATGGGATGATGGCAATAAGAAACCCTCTTATTAGGTCGATGTAAACCATCAGCTTTCGCTTATTCACCCGGTCGATCACGCTGCCCGCCCATGTATTGGTGCAGAGTATTGCTAGCGGCCTGATAATGAACAGCCCGGCAATAGCTGCAGCTGATCCGGTTATTTTCAGAACCAATAAGTTGATTGCTACAAAATATATCCAGTTACCAATGTTTGAAATCCCTATCCCGAATATTAACAATAAGGGATTTTTCCAGCCCTTCAAACAGACCCCTCCTGATGCAGACAATTTTTGCAGTAATATAAATTACTAATCTCTTTTCATCCTATCGGTAACTTCCAAAAGTTTCAAGATACTTTTGGGGTTAAGTTAGAAAAATTTACCAGAACATTTTGTTTGTCACAATATCTTCACAATTATTTTCCCAATAGACAAATTGAAAAACAGCTCTATACCCGCTTTTCGAGGTTTTATAAACCTTATTACTTATATTTTCATATATTTACCAGCTGCTCTCATTCAATTTACCCATTCATAACGTGGTTTTATTTCTTATAATGGTATATAGATTCGAAAAGGAGCTGAAAGCATGAATTCAAATTCGAAACTTGTTTCTAAGATTCTTCCCCTTTTTGCGGCGATTATAGTGATATTTACAATAGCAGCAACCTTTATGGTCCAGAATACAGACAAAAAGGTATCAGTACCCTTTTCTTCATTAGTAAATACAGTTGAGAGTCTTGGCGGGGAAACCGCAACTCTTACAGAAAATATAGATGGTACTCTCCTATTAAAAACGAAAGATTCCACTTTTGTTTCCCAAGTACCACCTGGGAGCCAAATGGTAGAAAAATTAGTAGAAAAAAATAATATAAGCTATGAATATGCCAATAACAGCAAATATGGAGCATGGTTACTTGGCGGAATCCTTATATTGCTTATGGGTGCTGTTTATGTAATCCAAAAGAAAACGGGCGGCATTGGAACAGGAAATAAGATGAAAAACAGTGTTTCCAAACCAGCTCCCCTGCCTTCAATTACATTAGCAAATGTTGGCGGTCTTCAGGATGAAATGAAAGAAGAAATTTTTCAGACTCTATCAATTTTGAAGGATCCTGAGAAATCAGAAAAAATGGGAATCAAACCGCCAAAGGGTATTTTATTATATGGACCTCCAGGAACTGGGAAAACCTTGCTTGCCCAGGCAATCGCGCGTGAATTGAATGCAAGTTTTTATTCCGCAAGTGGGTCAGCATTTAATGAAATGTTCATTGGAGTCGGTGCTTCACGTGTTCGGAGTCTATTTCAGAGCGCACGTAAACAACAAGGGCCTAAAGTGATTTTTATTGATGAAGTAGATGCATTAGCCGGAAAAAGAAAGCCTAATGGAGGCGAAGAAGGAGAAAAAACACTGACTGAGCTTCTTGTGCAGCTGGACGGGGGACATGCGAACGATGGCATCCTCTTTATTGCCGCAACGAACCGCAAGGATATGTTAGATGAGGCCTTCCTTCGTCCTGGCCGGATTGATTTCTCATTCAATGTCCCTCTTCCTGATAC
>NZ_JBAVFI010000602.1:0-3002 GCF_049588175.1 Mesobacillus sp. | reverse complement strand
GCGGATGGCGCGATGGGCGATGTTGACTTCTCACTTGAAGACTATCACGCCGATGGAGATCGCCACCTGACACGCTATAACGCAAACAAAATTGACCTTAACCGCGAACACGATAAAGAAACGAGCGAGATGCAGCCTGAAATTAGGTCACTGCACGAAAATGTCTTTGCCAAGTATGAAATCGATTATATGATCGATCTGCACCACCAGGGTACCCTCAGCGAGACGGAAGGTGAGCTTGTTTCAGGCTCCATCCTTTATCCTACGAGTCCGAATGTAAAGCCAGAGGTGCTTGAAGGCTCCAAAAAGCTGGGTGCAGTAGTCTATAACACTCTCGAAGATACCGGCTGGGGCCATATCGGCAAATATGCCGGCGGCAATACAGACAACATCGGACGCAACGGAGCCGCCGTCCGTTACGACATCTCAACCCTTTTATTCGAAATGCGCGGCATGTCCGACCATTATATCGAATCCTATGCATTAGGCCAAAAGAGCAATGGCTATCTGATCAAGCAGACCATAACGACACTTGATGCAACGGTAAGAGCCATCGCCGATGATTCAATTGAAACAGCGGACACAAGCTTCTGGGATACGCTTCCTACACAGAAGAGCAGACAGGGCGAGGAAGCGGACGAGTAATAAAAAGAGCAGTGTGATTTTAAAAGTCACACTGCTTCTTTCTTTCAGAGCTGAGATGATCCAAGTAGCAATTTTCAGCTTGGCCGACAATCATCCATCAGGTCAACTGCTTTCTTTTATTTTTGTCCCTGTACATATTTCGATCAGCTTGAGAGAACAAATCTGTCATTAATCCGAGTGAGGTTGGCGAAAAGACGCAGCCTATTGACAGCTTTATCATTATCTCAGCTTCATTTTTATTATAGTCCTCTATTCTTCTTACAAGGTTATGAACGAATTGAGTTAGCTCTTCTTGTGTAATGCCTGGTGCCAGGAGTACGAATTCATCTCCCCCAAGCCTCGCTACAGTCATCCCATCCTCGGAGATTTGATCCAGTAATCCTGCCGCTTCTTTAAGTAATTTATCTCCATACTTATGACCAAAGCTGTCGTTTATATTTTTTAGATCATCCAAATCACATAATATGATTCCAATGGATGTGTCCATTTTCTCGTTATATGTTAAAAAGCGTGATTCGAAATAAGCCCGATTGTAAATACCAGTCAATGAATCATGATTAAGTTGATATTCTAATTCCTGCTGAAGTTTGACCTTATCATCAATATTCCTCAGTACTCCTTGAAGAGCGACCAACTTCCCATTTTGATAGATGGGCGTTGCATATTCCTCAAACCATCTGTATTCCCCATTTTTATCGAGCCATCGCTGGACGATCCCCTTGTTAAAATCGAGCTCACCGTTGATTTTTTTGATCAGAATTTCATAGTCATCAGGATGGACATCATTAAAGGGCACATCAGGATCTTTAAAGGCACGCTCAATAGACCCTTCTCCGAAAAAATGTTCCGCAGATGGACTGAGATACTGATATCCCATTGTAGGATAAAGCTGATAATAATAAATAAAATCCTTTGTATTCTCAACAACATGGATGAAATTATCATGCATTTCCTTTAAATTTCTCTCTCTTTTTTTCCACCTGTAAAAGAACAAAGAAATAACAATAATCCCAACTACAATTCCTGTGCCGAAGCCTGATATAAAGTACGGTTGTATCATACACTGACCTTCTTCTATTATTTTCCTTCACCTAAATTTTACAGTAGGGGAATGGGACAAACAAGCATCTATATGTTTGCTTTTTCAAAAACAATAGCACCATTCGGCCAGTTGATCAGGCAAACTGCACTCTTTCTGAGCAGTAACTCATTTTTTAAGCAGCGTGATTATTTCTTTGCACCTCTTCAATATCCTACATCCTCTTTTAAAATTGTCTTAAAATGTACATTGGATATTTGCACATCTTTACATGAAAATAGAACTGAAAGGAAGTGGACCATGTTTATAAATAACCGCTCAAAATCAGATGAATTGAGGAAGTTGGATGCACTGAACCCTCGAATGGATTTTACGGAAAAAGAAAAGCAGTATCATCTTTATCTGGAGAAAGGATATGAAGGAGAAATTTTATTTGATGCAAGGTTGGATCAGTTAGAAAATGAAAACCTCATCCTAAGGGACCTGCTTTTCGAAGTTAACAATACGACGTTCCAAATCGATACACTGCTCATTATCCAAGACACTGTGTCTCTTTTTGAAGTAAAAAACTATGAAGGTGATTATTATTATGATGGTGACCTCTTTAAGACAATGGCTGGAACAGAACTCAAGGATCCTCTCCTACAACTAAAAAAAAGTGAATCATTACTAAGACAAATGCTGAAAAGACTCGGATCTCATTTCATCCTGGAAGCTTACATTATTTTTATTAATCCCGAGTTCGCGTTATTCCAGGCTCCCCTTAATCCACCAATCATACTCCCCAATCAATTGAACCGATTCATGAAAAAACTAAATACCAAACCTTCAAAATTAAATAGTCAGCATACAAGATTAGCGGAAAAATTATTGTCATTGAATATAACAGTTTCCCGTTTTTCGCGAGTACCCAAGTATGAATATGGACTGCTGCGGAAAGGGGTATTTTGTCCAGATTGTAAAGAAATTTATACGGAATACAAACAGAAGAAATTCACCTGCACACATTGTCATGCCAAGGAGAGTGTTGAAGATGCCTTGATGCGAACCGTTGAAGAATATCGACTACTTTTTCCTGAGAGGAAGATTACCACTACCGCTATTTATGAATGGTGTAATCCGGTATTGCCTGCAAAAATGATCAGAAGACTTCTCACAAATAATCTGCAATCCATTGGGGAGTTTAATACACGTTATTACCAATGAGCGAATAAATTTATCTCAGGATCATTCATTCCGCTTCTGTTACCCTTTTTGGTAGTACCTCTCCATTCCGGGCACAGCTTCCCTATTTCTGTTACCCTTTTTGAGACTACCG
>NZ_JBAVFI010000601.1:0-2516 GCF_049588175.1 Mesobacillus sp. | reverse complement strand
TCCTTATACTGTGTAGTTGGAAGAGAAACGGCTAATTGATCAATTGAATAATTTATTTCAATGTCATCTGGATTGATTAAAGAAGCATGATAGGCTGCTGCAGCGAACAAAAGGACATATGTGCGATCCTCATCTGCTTTTTGGTTATTGCTCGATGTCAAGCTGACGTTCCTTTGTTTTGCAGCGGCTTTGCCTGCATAAAAAACTTCTCTTTTGTTAATGATTGCTGGGCTTTTTATCTCTGCAATCAAATTTTCCTCTAGGTCTATATCTTCCTCGTCATACGGCTTTTCATAAAATTCGTCATCATATAGGGCGATGGCATTTGGCAGCTGGTATTCAGACAGTTCCCCTTGATCAGAGGCCAAAACTTTATACCAGCTGTTGCCTATATCGACCGCAAAGAAATTATGTTTATTCATTTTATCCTCCTCCTTTTGAATTCTATGCAAAAGGCATGTTCACCTGTGCAAGTACCCAACAAAATGGTGCCTAATTCTTCAAATCTTTTAAAAATCCGCATTTACACTGATGAATTCATCTATGCCAAATAAACCTGGAAGAATAGGATAAATTGTACAAGAAATTTATAAGGAGGAATAAAAGAATGACTAAAGATCATCACGGTTCTAAGGGCTGTGTTAATGTAAATCAATCGGCTTCCATGGAGCAATGTGAGAATGTTACTGTAAACCCACCATTAGTAGACGCAGGACCAACAATTGTGCAATTGCCTATTACACTGGCCGAAATTCGTGTAACAAGCAATTTGGTTGCAAATATACACTTCCCTGATCCTGTTCTGGAAATCAAAGATATTAAAAAGCGGGTGAAAATTGTACAGTGCAGACTATTATTAGGTGGAAACACTGTTGATCCTGTTACTGGCTTATTAACCAGACCCATTCCGCTGTTCATCAAAGGTTTCATCCGCAAGAATATCCAGTATGCAACACCTTGCCCACATGCCAAGAGTGACTGCGTAGCATCAGAGATACGCTCCCTGACTGTAGATGTACCATTTGAGTGTGTAACAAATATCGCCCCAGACCAATTCTTTACAAATCCAATAATTCCCGATATCAATACACGAAACGAATTTGATTTCTTTAGAGCTCAAAATTTGGGTCACGGGTTCCCGGAAAAAGATGAATTGCTCTCCAGCGACCTTTCCCAATTCCATCAAGTGAGCGAACAGTTCTATAACCAGCTTCCGTATTGTGAGCTGATTTCCAGCAGGATTGTTCAGTGGGATGAGGCAATTGATCGTTATCCACTACCTGGAAGGGCTCCATTCGAGGAAGGAACATTCGAAACAATCGTTGAGAAATCAATGTTGGATTTCACAATTAAAGTATTGCAAAAGCAGCAAGTAAGGATTCAAGCTCTATAGGCCATAGTAGATTCATTAAGTGTGGATAATTGATTGCTTTAAAGCATGCCATTTTCAAATCTGAAACCGGCATGCTTTTTTGTTTTGCTTATGATTGTATATTCACGTTGATTGAATTTGCCAATGACAATAGAAGAAAAAAATCTCTTAAAAAAATTTTATTGGATTCACTAAGCAAGTACAGCCTATGAAATTAAAGGGGAATTGCTGGGTACTTGCCTTAAATTCCGCTATTGCCTACGGGCTAACGCCTAGACCCAAATAATGAAAGTGCATAGGATAGAACATCTTCACTCTCAGGAGTTTAAGGAGGAGCCATGTATGTTTGAATCAGATAAAAATAAAAAGCCCGATTACGAGTGCAAGCCTTCAAATGATCACTTTGAATGCAAGCCTCACCATCATCATCCGCACGTTAGTCTTGGGAAAATTGTTACAAAAGTTCCGGTGGTGCTTGCGGAGTTAACTCTGCAAGTGAATCTGGATACGATCATCAATTTTCCAGAGCCAGTATTGGAAATCAAGGATATTAAGAAGAGAATTAAATTAACTCAATGCAGACTGCTGCTACCGACAAATAAATTATTCATTAAAGGATTTGTCAGGAAAAATATCCAGTATGCAAGCCCTTGCCAGGATATTCAAGCTTCTTCATCATCGTCTGTAGCTTCTGACCTGCACTCTTTAACAGTAGATATTCCATTCCAGGTAATTGCTGAAATCAAACACTTCCTGTCAAAGCCAGTTATGCCTCAAGTGAACAACCGCAAGGAATTTGATTTCTTTGTATCAAAACCATTACCTACTGGATTCCCGGAAAAAGACGAATTGCTGACAAGCGATTTATCTCAGTTCCACCAGGAAAGCACACAGCACTATAATGAATTGCCTTTCTGTGAACTGGTATCCAGCCAAATTATTGAATGGGATGAGGCAATTGACCGTCAGCCGCTTCCAACAGCTTCGCCGATTGATGAAGGATTTTTTGAGAAAATAGAAGAAAAAATGGTTATCGATTTCACAGTGAAAGTTCTGCAAAACCAGCAAATCCGTGTTTCTTCAGCAACAAATGATCCAGATTACTTTGACGAATCAGAATAAAAATTATTTCAAAAATGGAGGG
>NZ_JBAVFI010000600.1:0-1596 GCF_049588175.1 Mesobacillus sp. | reverse complement strand
ACGACAGACAGAGCAGCTTATGTTGCGGTGGTTCTCAGCAACGATGAAACAGGGAATGTGAGAAAAGATCTTGAGAAGAAGATCTCTGATCGAGTAAAATCCACGGATAGTAATATCGAGAACGTCTATGTTTCAAGCAACCCTGATTTCGTTGACCGTATGAAAGATTATGGGGATAAAATCCAAAATGGGGAACCAATTCGCGGTCTGTTTGATGGATTTAGTGAAATGGTCCAGAGGGTTTTCCCTACAGCCCGATAAATATTAAAAAGGGAACCTAAATCAGGTTCCCTTTAATAATCTAATCGTTTTCCGAAAACTATATAGTTCTTTAGAATAACGTCTCATATGGAGCAGTGCTAATTTGTTTCTCGGCAAGCCTTTTGCGCAAAAACTTATGATCCCGCTTTGGTGTTGCAAGGATGTAGCCCCGAATCACTAATTCCTGGTTGATTGTATCGGCTTTTTCCTTAAGTGCTAGCTCACCAATTTTACCGGCAATCTTATGCCGTGCCACATCCCTAAACAATTCAGGAACGGGACTGACAAGATCCTCAAGCAATGCCTTCTGGTCATCCGGCCATAAATGCCTCGTTTCATTCACATAATACTCTTCCCAATCCATATCAGATTTTCCATCATTCTTCGGAAGTTTTTTCAAAAACTTACGGAACATGAAAAATCCGCCAATCGCAAATAACCCAATTAATACTAGAACCCAAAATAAAATAAACCATAAAAACCAGCCTTCAAGCTGCATACCCTTCACCCACACATTTAAAATATCTCCCTATATTATAGTATTGGCGCAGGGTGTAAGACAAGTCATGTGACAAATTGAGTAACTCTCTTGTAAAAAAGGCAGCTTGTAAGTATAATAGACCTTGTTCTTAAAATGGGACTGAATGGGGTACTGGTGTCCTCCACGGTCTTCAAAACCGCTTGTGACCTGCGTGCCAGGTTAGCTGGGTTCGATTCCCAGGCGGTCCCGCCAACTCAATCATACCAGGGATTTTAGCGAATTCTTTTCTTACATAGACCAGAGGGCACTCGGTCTTTTTTTATTTGCCCGTGCCCGAAAATTTACATTCTGCTTTTGTGCCTTCAAAGATTATTCAAGTAGATTATCTCTAAGTAGTCCACCGCAATTCCTTTAATGGAATTGGTCAGGTGGTGGCAGTTACTCATAAAAGTATTAATTGTTATGCATTCCGAATGGCTCATTTTTAATCGCTATTAGTCAATAGATCCTGTTTGTACGATTTCTACATCTGCCTTTACATGAACTTTTACGTCAGGATAATACATTTTCCATTCTTTTTCATTAAATCCTCGATAATGTTCTTTATATTTTGCTCCTAAACCTAAAGGATCAACTTGATGCTTCTTAAATTGGTTTACGATATTAATGGCGCTTTTTTCTAATTCCTGTTCAACCTGTTTTTGATACTTTTTTTTATCAAAAGACTGCCTTTGTTTCTCTGACGGAGCGAACTCATAAAGTCTTGTTTTCATTTTTAAATTAATCGTAAATTCTGGTTTACCGTGTACAATTCTTACTTTATACTTTGCATTTGAATAGAGAGTGTCAAGAAC